>JBAZQU010000043.1:0-6499 GCA_041645035.1 Candidatus Altimarinota bacterium
TCTCCACCATAGACCGTAGCCGAACCCATCGGAGCACAAATCACCTCTCCCACTTCAAAAGACCCATCCGCAGACTCTTCTCCATCTTCACACGCCCCAGGCGGATTTTGTACAAGAGGATCATTGTCATCATAGTCTCCACCCACAGGAACACACCCATCAGGTTGCTCACACGCCACTTCAGTAACAGCGCCCCCAACGCCATCTCTGTCATGATCCCTATACCAGGTTGTAGCATCCGCAGCATCACTTCCATCCGTTGAGCCGTCACAGTTGTTGTCCACAGAGTCACACATTTCCGCTGCCCCGGGATTGATGGCCGCATCGGCATCGTTACAATCTCCACCCGCAGTCACCGTATATCCATCGAGGTCGGCGTCAGGGTCGACAACAGTTCCAGAATCCATGTCCAAGACGATGTGAGTCTCCCCATCTGTTAAAGTCGCGAATCTGTTATAATCCGAAGACGCATCAGCATCTTTCCAAGAGCGAGGCTCCCCGGTAACTCCGGTAAGAGTACTTTCGGTTACCGAAGCAGATCCGGGATAAGCGTTATCATATTTGTATACCTGACCGGTGAGGAAGTCCTTTGCCGCAAAAACCTGACGCGTATCCGGGTTTACCACAAGAGTAACGAGGTCATCCGTGGGATGTACGTAATACTCGGTAGGATCAGCACCTTCGAATTGCTCAAAAGCCCCAATGTCACCTCCATTCCATGAGGGGGCGAAAGCTCTTCCATTATGGAGGTTCCCAGTATAGACCTCTGAACCATCCAGATAGGCGATTCTAGAAATCGCCCCGGTATTAACATATCCATTAACAATAAAACCAAGACCCTCTCCAAAGTTTTGGAATTTGATCTGATCTAAAGCAGGATCAACGTCTTGGACGCAGATTTCCTGAGTATTTATAGAAGGATCATATGCCGCGATAGCAGCATCAAGACCATCCACATGCGTCCCCGTTTCAGTTCCATCGTGTATTTGAGTCGTAGACACGCCGCTACCAAAATCCCAAATTTGCCTTACATGCACTCCATTCGGGTCACCTCCAAAACACCAGATATATTCACCATCCGCATTCGCGTTATTTTCAGTCCCTTGGTCTTGCCAGTCTTCGGCGGCATGTGCTTGAGGCATCAGGGTATTCATAACCTCTGACCTAACGTCAGCATTAGCCATGGAAGCAATAAAAGCCAAACCGGCAGCCTGAGGAACCGTGGCCTTAGAGGCTAAACGGGATAGGAGCCCATCCGATTCTGATTGGGGTTTTCTTGGACTCATATAGCTTGATAAAAATCCGACCTAATCATACGTCATACCTGTAAAAAGTCAAGTCACTTTAGTTGGACAAGGTGTAGACATTGGTACTTTCCTCTGTTGTAGAACGAGTAACGACGAAAGGATAGTAAAAAATGCCATTTTGTCCCTGATGATAGCCCTCGCCCACGACCACAGCCTTTGTATCTCCAAAAGGAGAAGTGGACTCAGTGGACAGTTGCCACTCAAGATAAGGGATGGAGCTACTGCTACTGTCCACCAAAGGAGTTACGATATTCAGCTGCATAACCAGACTTTCAATGTCCAGAGCTGTACATGTGTTGTAGATATCCGGGTTACTTGAGCTGCTGATCTCAAGAACAACGGAATCAGTGGCTGAATTGATTAAATTTTCGTAGACTTCGGTGTTAAAGTCTGGATCTCTTTCATATCTATGATGTGCCGGGCTATATGCAGGCGTGTCATCCGGCACGACGCTCACAGTCGTTCCATCTGTTGTTTCGCCGATGAGCTGCCAAAAAACCACGGAATTATCTTGCTCCAAAGAGCCATCGCCGCTGTCCAGTTCAAATCTTGCGGTACAGTCGGCTTCATCGGGTTGGCCTTCCGTATCTGAGCAAGGTGTTCTTACTTTGAGGTAAAGAGAAGTGAGTCCCAGGTCAGCCGGCGTTAAAATTCCGCCAAATCCATCGTCCGTGTAGAGAGGTATCGTTACGCTTTCGCCGTACAGGAGTTTGTTCCAGTTGCAGGGGTGGTCGACGGAGAGGTCGTCGTCCTGGATGGAGCAATCGTCGCCGGAGGCGGCGGAGCCGGTGCCGGGGATGGGGGTGTAGAAGGTGCCGTCGGCGGCGGTGTCATTCGTTTGGGCGCTCGAGTAAACGGTGTAATCCGCCCAGGTTTCGTAGGTGCCGTCGCCGTCTTCATCCAGTTGGAAAGCGTCTTCGGTGAGATCGACGGAATAGCCGGCGTTGTAGTCCTTCATGGCCACGACTCCAAGCTGAGCTGCAGAGAAAGCGGCCCATTTCACCTCGACGGCACCTTCCGTGAGGTTTCTGTGAGAGGCAATAGCCTCGCGCACCGTTTGAGCGGTGGTGGCTGAGTAGAACATGATGATCGTCATCACCAGGAAAGCGAAGATGAGCGAGTAGGCGGGTTGATTTTTTAATCGAGGACGCATCCGGGGGTGGTGAGAAAAGTAAAGGTGCGTGACTGCGGAATAAAGAAGGTATTCCAGATGAAGGTCACGGTGCGAAGCTCTCCCTGATCCGAAAGTTCCACGCGGTAGCCGTCCAATTTCCCATCGAAGTTTTCCAAGCAGGAAAGGGTGGAATCTCGGAATTTGTTTTGAGCCAAGTAGTAAGCGCCCAATTCTCGATCGGCTGAATTCAAAACGTAAGTCGCCGCCAAACCGGTGAGGCCTATTATGACGATGAGTCCGTAGAGTATTCTTTGAACAAGAGATTTTTTGAGTTTAATAAACATGGGCGATGATGCCGGTTACGGAAATGGACCTATCGAGGGAACCTTCTTCCCAGGCTATGGTTACGGTGGCATCGTAGTAATCATCCGTCCCGTCTCCATCCAGATCTCCGTAGGTTATGGTGAGAGTACGAGTAAAAATATCGTCTTTAAGGACGGTAAACCCCGGAGTGGTGATACCGGACTCAGCATACAAGGGGCTAGTCGCGCTGCCATCTCCATTTAAGTCGACTTCGTAAAGATCCATGGAGCCGTCCCGGGTATCGGATACTTCTTCCAAATTCCAAGCCAAGAGGGGTGAAAAATTGTAATTTCGGATGAGAGTGTAAGTCACGCCTTCTTGGATTTCTTCCGCAAGGCCGGAGGAACACTCGGAGACATCTGTGACATTGAGTTTATTCCAACAGTTATCCGGATCGCTGGAAAAACGGAGGTAATTCGTGTCCCTGATATTGACCAGAGCGCTCAATGCTTCTTCAGCGAAATTAAGAGCGATGGTTTTTTCTCCAACCGATGTGCTTCCGCGGACGGAAATACGAAGTAGCGATTGGGAGGCCGTCATCGTGAGGACTATCACAGTGATGGCGATCATCGTTTCAATGAGGGATTCAGCCTTCGGACGGGGACAGCCGGACTTCGCCCAGTGGGGGCAGATTCGGTTTCGCCGAATGGCGGCGGGCTGCGGATTCGTGGGGGGGGGTCTCATAGAGGGGCGGGCGAAGGAAACTGAGGGAAATATACATATGTGAGGCAAGATTCACAAGAAGAACCTCACCGTTACCATTCGGTCAATTTTAATTGCTATTTACCACCGAATCTGCTATTATATTTCCGTTAAAGGACAAAATTGTCCTGTTACAGAAACATTATGCAATTTATCAACTTTCAAAATCAGCTCTCAATTTATCCTATATTTTCCCTGCAAGACGTGAGGAAGGTTTTCAGCGATTTTTCCTATCGTCAATTGGATCGTTGGGGGAAGAGGGGCTATCTGAAAAAGATTAAGCGGGGATTCTATTGTTTCGCAGGTCAAGCCTTCGATCAAAATTCCCTTTTTTACACGGCAAACAAAATTTACGCCCCGTCCTACGTGTCGTTGGAAATGGCTTTGAAGCACTATGGACTTATCCCCGAAGAGATTTTTCAAGTAACTTCAGTCAGCACCAAGAAGACCTCAAATTTTGAAAACCCTCTTGGCAACTTCAATTATAGGCATATCAAGCCGAGTTTATATTGGGGGTATAAGCTGATGGATTTTGGGAGGCAAAAGATGCTTTTAGCTGATCCCGAAAAGGCGGTACTGGATTACCTGTACATTCATCCAAATTTGAAAACAGCTGATGATTTTAGAGAAATGCGTCTGGATTCGGATGCGTTTAGATTGCAAATCAATCTTGAGACGTTTCATAAGTATCTTGAGGCGTTTGGAAATAAGTCGCTCGCAAGGCGTGCAAAGATTTTCTTAACCACCACTGCAAAATGATAGCACTTGATCAAATACTCTCGGCGTATCCGGAGAATTTAAGAGCTTTCAAGGAGAGTATTTTGAAGGAATACTTACAATACAAAATCCTAAGCAGCATTTTTAACAGTGAATATGCGAATAAGTTGGCCTTTCTTGGAGGCACTGCGCTTCGTATTCTTTATGGAAGTACCCGATTTTCCGAAGATTTGGATTTTGATAATTTCAATTTGACCGAGGGGGAATTTATGAGCTTGAGCAAGGTTATTCAAAGAGATCTCGCTCTTGAAGGACTTGAAGTGGAGGTGAATACGGTTACCCAAAATGCTTATCGAATCAAGATCCGCATTCCAAAACTGCTTTTCGACTCCGGTCTTTCCGTGATGAGTACGCATAAGATTCTCATTCAGGTCGATACCGTGCCGCAAAATTTTAAATACGTTCCGGATAAGCCGCTGCTCAACAAATTTGACGTTTTCACGCAGATCAACGCGGTTCCCAAGGATTTGCTGCTTGCCCAAAAAATCTATGCGGCTGTAAACCGCAAACGAACAATGGGGCGTGATTTTTTTGATATCGTTTTTTTGAGCGGAATTGGCGCCGAGCCGAATTTTGCCTACTTGGAAAAGAACATCGGCATCACCAATCCTCAGGATTTAAAAAAGTACCTGCTGGAAAAGACGGCATCGCTCAATTTTGCGAACTTGGCTAAAGACGTGGAACCACTTTTGTTTGATCCAAGGGATAAGAAAAAGGTGCTGCTTTTTAGAGAGTTCGTGGAGCAGAGTCGCTAGGGCTAAGAAGACTCCAGTTTTTTCGTGATCTGTAAAATCTTACAATCCCAACGTGCCCAGAGGCTGATTTCTTTTTTACAAACGAAGGTTTTGAGTAAATACTGTTGTATTATTCTACAGGTTTGAGCGCTGGACCGGTCCGGCCTTTACAGGTTAAAATTTCTCACTAGGGAGGCCGGATGTACCTACTTGTCAATAGAGCCCAACTGAAAAAACTGGGGTCTTTTTAGGCTAGGGCTATTGCAGTAAAACAAAAATGTTGTCTTGGCAAGATAAGCCGTTTTAAAACATTTTTTGGCAAGGTCAAATACTTGAATAACGGCTGAGGTAAGCTAAAGTTTGCCTCTTACACATGAAATAAGTATGATTGTCAAAGAAGAATTACTGGGTAAGCTCAGAGACATTGGATTCTCTGAAAAAGAAGCAAAAATCTACCTCACGGTTTTGGAGCTTAAAGAAGCCTTGCCCGGGAGCATTGCGAGGAGATCGGGAGTGAAACGCTCAACGGCGTATCTTTTACTTGATCAGCTCGCAAAAAGAGGGCTGCTGACCTCCATAAAAAAGAATGGACATCTGTTCTATCAAGCCAAAAATCCGCAGGTTTTCATAAAAGAAGAACTCGAAAAATCCGAAAACCTTCACGCCTCGCTTGAAGATTTGAACATGGGCCTGCCGGAGCTACTTTTGCTTCACAAAATGACCGAAGAGCGTGTGGAAGTTTCCGTGTTTAAAGGAGCCGCCGCACTGGAACAAATGAGAAAAAATATCCGAGCCTTTAAAGGGAAAATTCACCACTACGATCATCTTGGAAGCGAGGTAACCATTTACGGCGAGAAAGTGGCTATCATTTCTTGGGAAGATGAAACGGGCGTGGTGATTCAAAGCAAAAACATAGCCAAGGCGCAAAAAGTTCTGCTGGACGAGGGATTTAAGGGGAAGAAGAAATAGGTGGCTAGTAAACTTGATTGTGGCTACCTACATCGAGCATGAGCACCAGGGTGTAGTGTTCGCATTCCTGAAAGATTATGCGTAGATCACCGCCAACTCAAAGGCTTTTGTAAAGTTTTTATGATACTCAATCTTCATTTCCTTTTGGAGATTTTTCTTAAGAATTCGATAGCTTCCTCACCGTCGAAGGGCCCATCCACATTAACCCCTCTTTTAGCCTCCTCAGAAGCTTTATTTATCGCGGCCTCCTGCTCTATGGTCAGGCCGTTTTCGGTGAGGATTCTGAAGGGGATGCCTTCGTTGGTGACGATTTGATGCATATAAATTTTGATTGCGGAACTAAAATCCAGGCCGAGTTTGTCGAGGATTTTTTTGGCGGATTTTTTGGTTTTTTCGTCGATACGGACTTGGATGGTAGACATAAAAGCGTCGGTTAAGTGCGCCTTTATTGTATTACAATGTCACTACAACGTCAATAGGCGGTAAAGCTCCTCCGCAATTCCGGCGCGGGTGCGGTCATTATCGGGATGGAA
>JBAZQU010000044.1:0-6328 GCA_041645035.1 Candidatus Altimarinota bacterium
AGGCGATTTTTTTCATTCCGATAATGGTGCCGTTTTTTAGCGGACTTGGATTTTCGATGGAAAAAATCTTTATATTGGAGGCCGCATATGCCGCGATGTTGGTTCTATTGGAAATTCCTTCCGGCTATTTTGCTGATTTGTACGGCAGAAAAAGATCTATAATAATCGGTTCTTTGTTTGAATTCTTGGGCATCACTATATTTGTTTTTTCGGGTTCGTTTGTCGGGTTTTTAATTGGAGAAATAATAATAGGAATCGGTGCCAGTTTTTGTTCCGGAGCGGAAGAAGCCATGGTTTACGAAACACTTTTAGAGAGCGGCGAGGAGGAGCATTACAAGAAAATCCAAGGGGATATATTTTTTTATGCCAGGGTCGCGTCCACGGTTAGCAATGTCGCGGGGGCTTTTCTTGCCGCAGTATTTTTAAGGCTCCCTTTTTACGCAACGTTGGTTCCTTGGGGATTATGGGTACTGATTAATTTTACTTTAATAGAACCGAAGCAATACGAAAAAGAATTTGAGACGTGGAAGCACTTTAAAAGAATCTGCAAGGAAAGTTTTGTCGACAATAAAAAACTCCGTTATTTTCTTATTTACGCGGCGATTCCTCCGGGATTTTTCTTGATGTCATTTTGGCTTTATCAAAATTACATGGGGTTTGCAGGGCTCCCCATTTTTTATTTTGGAATTGTGATTGCCGCCATGAATATTTTTTCCGGACTTGGATCTAAATATGCGAAAGAACTTGAGGAGAAACTGACTCCAAAAGTTTCACTTATTATCATTCCTATAGCCGGCATCCTTGTTTGGGTGATTTTTGCCAGTTTTAAGAGCCTCTGGCTACTGCCCTTGATGTTTATCACGGGTACATTGTGGGGATTTGTTGCCCCCATAATAAACGATTTTATTCATCGAATAGTGAGCTCCGACAGAAGAGCCACCGTTTTATCCATTCGAAGTTTTTTAACCAGAGGAATATTTTTACTATTAGCTCCTTTTCTTGGCTGGGTAGCCGACATTTACACTATTCAAAGCGCCTTCCTCGTCGCAGCCATTATTTTATTTGTATTGGCGGCGATTAGTTTGGCGACCTTAAGAGCGGTGAAAATCCTTTAGCTACGAGTAACGGTAGTGACGGAGATATCTTGGAAGCCGTCTTTGTTGTTCTTTAACGAAGGGATAACTATTTCTTTTGTTTTGCCGTCCTTAAATATCACCTCGTAAGTACCTGCGGGCAATAACTTTGGAATGATTACGCTGACAGGATTTTTAATTCGCCCAAAAGGCCCCTTTAAGGAATCAAGGAAGGTGTTGAATACTTGAGTCTTTTCGTCCACATTTTTATCATTCGCAAATGCTACAACACGAATATTTCCAACGTTTTCGTATTTGACTCTAACAAGTCCGTAATTTTCACCCATGTATTCCACCTCTTCTTTTGCTCTCTTCAAAATAAAGTAAGATTTATCTGAAGTACTCCCTACCCCATTGTTCGCGTTTGCTAACGCTTGCAAGTTACTCAGGGCCAGATCCGCATCACCGAATGTCCTCAATGGAGAGGATGCATCATAAACCGCCCTATCCGAGGTACTCATTTGGAAGGGACCTACTTCACCTTGTTTTAATGGCTGTTTAAATTTCACCGACTGTTTAAGAGCCTCAATATCTTTTGATGTTCGATCCCTAGTTTCTTTTGTAATCGCAAGCTCATCTTTGTAGCCGTATTTCCAGGAATCACCGAATTTACTTCGACCGGCTTCAATAGATTGTTCTATGTGACCAACGGCATACTGAGAAACAATTAAACCTTTCGCCCGCATCTTTAATTCTTCATTGTCCATAAAACCCTTGCCGATTATGCGTTCTACATCTTCTCGTGACGGCTCACCGATATTAGAAAAATCCAGTGGCAGATTGGGATCTTTTTTTCTTGCTTCTGGCCATGTCAGCCAATAAGCCAAGTCTCCGCTGCCGGTACTGATCTTTTTCCCATCAAAATTTGGATGCCATACTCCATTTTGATCTTGCTCTAAAATGCCAGCCAACTCTTTGGGAAAAAGCTTTTGTGCATCTTCAAGGGACAAATTAAATTGTTTTTTCTCAACTTTTACCTCTTCTTTCTTTACCTCTGGTTCGGCCTTTGGCCACGGGAACAGGTCAAAAGGACCGGCTGTTTTGATTTCATGCGTAACTTTATTCTCATAATGGAGGCTGAATCTTCCGTCGGTCATGGTTATTTGAGTGTGTTCGGGCAAATAGTTGGGGTCCCAATCCGTTTTTTGCATCTGATTAAAGACGTTTGCGTAAGCCAGATTCCTTAGGGCCGGTATTTCCCTGAACGTGTCCTGAAGTTTTTGGCAATTTTGTTCTATTGCGAAAAGGACACCTTTCTCACGATACTTTTCTCCTTCAACCAAAAGTCCTTTGCCAAGAAAAAAGTCTTCACGCTTTGCGAGTGGGGATAGAATATTACTAAAAAGATTCTCTCTAACAGTTCTGTATTTACCAAGGATTGAGTTATATTCTTGGTTCACTTCGGTAGCAAGATTTACCGCATCAATAGTTGATCTGTTATTCTTCGGATCAAGCCATTTGTGTTGGCCGGCAATTTTTTTGTCTTCCAAAGGGTCGAGCATCCGTTTGGCTTCTTCATACTGTTTGGCCTTGTCGTTACCTGATGGCACTACCTCTGTCATATTTGTTTTTACTTTTAAATCTTCTAATTCTACCACATCTGATGCAAAACTGCTAGATTTGCTTGCACCATTCGCACTCACCACAAGTCTCGAATTCATCCGGATCGAGGAAGCGGAGACTCATAATGTCTTGATAAACGGCTTGAATTTGGGTTTTAAGGTTTTCGGTTTCCTCGGGAGTGACGTGGAAAATTTTACGCACAAAGGCGCCGGCTTTATTTTTTTGCACGAAATCGATTTCGCCACTAACCATGGTGTAGGGGAATTTTTTGGAGTTGTCGCAGAGTAGTTTGTAGAAAATAATTTGGCGGCGGTACTCCCCCTGCGGACCAAGGGCTTGGGCTTTGCTGTCCGGATTCCCGGTTTTGTAATCTACCACGTGTACAGTGCGCTCGGCTTCGTCTTTGAGTTCAATTTTGTCGAGTTTTCCCGTGATGGGGACTCCGTTCACGCTCACACCATGCGGGCGGAAATCATATTCCAAAAGCACGTTGGGATGAAAAGTGTCACGGTAAGTATCGTAATAATCATTGAGAGCGCGCTGACCGAGTTCCAAACTACCGCGGAAATCTTGCTGAGATAAAATTTCACGCTTAAGGTGTTTTTCAAACTGCTCGAGGAGCAAGGCTTTTTCTGGAATGGTTCCCGAGCGAATGCCCACCTGCAGGTCTTTGAGCGATTCGTGGATGGCGGTCCCAAATGCGAGATGTTTATTTTTTGCCTGAGGAACGCGGAGTATATTTTGGTAATAGAAAAGTCGCGGACAACGGAGATAATTGTTGAGATGAGTGACGTTGAGTATGTAATTTTGAAGCAGACTTTTGATATAAGCCTTGTGGTCTTCGGAGACAGAGGGTTTTGGCACCAAAAAGATGGTTTGCAAATGCTGCAACGCCTCTTGTTCGAGATATTGAGTGGAAATGGTTTCTTTGAAAGCGGGGGCGATTTCATTCACAAACATGGAGGGAACCGTGGGGCGACCTTCCGCATTTTGCTTGGGGTAAGAAAGTGTGACAGATTTTTTCGCACGAGTAAGTGCCACAAAAAAGAGTCGGCGTTCGTCTTCGTTTTTCTCATGCGGGAGCGCGACTTTGAGCAATGTGGGCGGCACCTGAATTTTTGCTCGATCGGGCGTGTTTCCCCACTGTTTATCCACTGCGTTCATAACAAAAACATGTTCAAATTCTTGCCCCTTGGAACGATGGGCGGTCATCAAATGTACCGCGTCTTTTTGGGTGACGAGTTCTTGCTCCGGCAGTGCGATGTTGTTTTCTTTGAGCAAATCCACGTAGACCAAAAAGTCTGCAAGAGTGGTGTCCGTACGAGCTTTATTTAAATGTTTAAGCTCGGCAAAGAGACTATTCAAACGATTGAGTTCTTCGAGCTGATTTTCTTTTTTGAGCAGATGGTCGAGATAGCCGCTTTCCTTAATGAGCAGATCGAAAAATTCAATAAGCGGAAGATTGAGACTTTGTTTGTGCCAATAAAGAAACTTGTCGGCAAATTCAGCAAAGATTTCAGTTTCTTTCATGGTTTCGATCAAACTTGCGTGTTTGGTGTGTGCGTCATGGCTGAGTTTTGCGAGGGAGAGCGAATCAAAATCGAAAAAATCGTAATGCAGAATGGTGAAGAGGGAAAACTCATCTTCCAGGTCGGCAAGGGTACGCATGAGCGTGAGGAGCTTTTGAATTTCTTTATCAGAAAGCAGATCGTGGCCGCCGGACAAATGGAAAGGAATTCCCATACGCAGGAAAAGCCCCACCAGGCCGTCCGCTTCACGATTATTGCGATAAAGAATGGCAATTTCAGAAGGCTTGGTACCTTCGGCTAAAAGTCGTTGCGTTTCCTTTGCCAGAAAATAATGCTCTGAATCGGCGGTGTCGAGTTCCGCAATGCGAACGGGCAGTATGGGGTGCGAAGCGTTGGCGTGCAGGGCTTCAAACTTTTCATCCAGAAATTGCGCGAGTGACTGCTCGTTGTGAGTGATGAGCGAGTGAGCCGCATCCAAAATGTTTTGCTGGCTGCGATAATTTTCACGCAGCGTTACTACTTGGACGCTTTTTTTATAGAGTTGATAAAAGAAAAGCAGGTTCTCCAGCGAGGCGCCCTGGAAGCGGTAGATGGATTGTTTGTCGTCCCCCACTACAAAAATATTCGGGTTCTCAAAAAATTCCCCCAGCAGGCGGACCACTTCGTTTTGTGCGTTGTTGGTGTCCTGATATTCGTCCACCAGAATGTATTGAAATTGTTCTTGGTAGTGCGCACGCAGCTCCGGATTTTGTTTCAGTTTTTCCGTCACCAGCGTGAGCATGTCTTCGAAATCGTAGCGTCCACGGCTATGTAAAAGTTCCTGATAGTTTTCATAAATGCCACAAAGGACAAGTTGTTTGGGCAACTCTTTTTGCCAATCTTCAAAGGCCTCTTTGAGTGCGGATTTCATAAGCGTTCGCTCTTTTTTGTCGTCGGTGGGGCCGTCCAAATAAGCGGCAAAAGGTGTACCGGCAAGTACGTTTTTTATTCTTTCAAAATCTTCCGCCTTGAGTTGGTTTGCATGAGTGCCCACAAAATTTTCAATGGTTTTTTTGTGCCGATTTAACAAGGCCTCCCCTTCCCGCACGGCGGTTTCCAGTTTTTCGGGCGAAATGTTTTCGCGCTTGAGATCTTGAATCACTCTAACGATGTCCTTCAAATAAAAATAGGAGCTCCCAAAGGGACGAAGTGGCGTATTTTCCGCAAGCCGGTCGAGAAGTTCGTGAAAAAACTGAATGCGTTCCACTTCCGTAAGGGCACTGAGTTCACGGGCAAATAAAAACTCCGTCGGATAGTCTTGAATCACCTCATTACAAAAAGAATGGAAGGTATGAATACGTACGCCGTAAGCCGTTTCACCGATGAATTCCAGCAGACGTTTACGCATAGCCACGGCACCCGATTCGGTGAACGTGAGGCATAAAATGTTGTAGGGCGCCGCTTGTGTTTTCCGTAAAATCTGCGCAATGCGAAGTGCGATCATCTGAGTCTTCCCCGTTCCGGGTCCCGCTAAAACCATCACCGGTCCTTCAGTCTGATCCACCGCTGCTTTCTGCTCTTCATTCAGGCTTTCATAGGCTTCTTCAAAGGTCATTGCTGTTCGTTTAAGTGTTTATTGGCTTTACGTAAAAGATCACGAGCATTTTCGTACGTGAGGCGTTTCAAAGCTTCCTCGTACGGGAGCCATTTGAAATTTTTATGCTCAAAGGAGATAGTCACCTCTATCTGTTTGGTTTCGGCCAAAAAATAAACCACCACTTTCTTTACGCGTTCTTTGATGCCGCGATTAAACTCGTAGTACATAGGCTCGTGGTAGCCGTCGTTGAACGCCACTTCTGTGATTCCGGTTTCCTCCGCGAGTTCTCGAAGCGCCGTAGAATGCTCATCGGCATCGATTTTTTCCACGTGACCTTTGGGAAAATCCCAATGCCCGCCCGGATAGTGCAGGAGTAAAAATTCCTTCTTTGCTGTGTCGGTTCTATAAATAATAATTCCGCAGGATTTTTCATGAACATCCCGACGTGGTACTCGGCTTCGCTTGGATGAAGAACCGCCCTTCACATGAGAAGGTTTTTTGGGAGGATGATTGAAATTCATAATTGG
>JBAZQU010000012.1:0-34964 GCA_041645035.1 Candidatus Altimarinota bacterium
AAACCGATCAGTTTGAAAGGACGAGCCTTTACTAAACCATTGGAATTTTCAAAAGAAATATCTCCATTCCAAGTAACGGCTCCCATCTCGGTGGCGTCCTCACCCTCCGCGGGGAAATACCCCCATTGCACGCTCAAGTAGAGCTTGTCCGGATAGTCTCCGGATTCAGCCGCTGCGTCAAATTCCTCCACAACATCTATACTGAGATCCTCATCGGCCACTTCTTCTTCCTCTACTGTTATTTCACCCCCTTCTACTTTCACTTCACCCTCATCGTCGCTATCTTCGGCCTCCTCAAAAATAACTTCCTCAAGATCATCCAGAGCACTCTCAACCTCATCCGAAATATCATCCACCTTATCTTCTTCACCTTCCTCATCCTCCGCATAGGCGGGGAAAGAAAATAAGGTGGTTAATAGGACACTAAGCAGTCCCGCGCTCAACAGTTTCCTCATAAAAATAAAGGGTTAAGATTATAGCTGTCGGAAGTATAGACGGTCTGCCACAAAAAAGCTTACCGAATCCGACTAGACAAAACCACGATTTACGCTTTTTTCTTTCCTTCCAGGTATTTTTTGTACCCTATTTTTTCCAGTTTTTCGGCGGAAACGAGTACTTTTTCCTGAATTTCAAGCTTAAATTTGGCGAGCTTCTTTGCAACGCCCTCATCAAAAGTTCCAATAATCTGCGCAGCCACAATTCCGGCATTTTTTGCACCATTCAAAGCAACCGTAGCAACCGGAACACCCGATGGCATTTGCAAAATCGACAAAATCGAATCCCAACCATCAATCGAGTTTGAAGATTTTATTGGCACTCCGATCACAGGCAAAGTGGTCATGGACGCAATCATACCCGGCAAATGAGCGGCACCACCCGCACCTGCAACAATAACTTTAAGGCCACGACTGCGAGCAGAAGTTGCATACTCGGCCATTCGCTTGGGCGTTCTGTGCGCGGAAACAACGCTAACTTCGCACGGAATTCCCATAGTATCCAAAAACACCGCCGCCTCGGACATAATCGGCAGATCAGAATCAGAACCCATAATAATGCCTACGAGTGGAGTTTTCATGCCGTATTAGGTTAAGCAATAACTTTTAAAGTATCTTCCACCATTTTAGCGCTTTGCATGGCTTTGTCTAAATCTTTATTTAGAACGATTGCGTGACCCATTTTGCGGTAGGGTTTGGTAATCTTTTTGCCATACAGATGCACGTGCACACCGGGCTCCGCCAGAACCTTATCCATACCGTCGTACTTTGCATTTCCACTAAAGCCGGGTGCGCCCAAAATATTCACCAAAACCGCCGGCGAAAGCGTGTCCGTTGAGCCCAGAGGCAAACCAAAAATAGCGCGCAAATGTTGCTCAAACTGAGACGTTTGATTCGCCTCAATGGTATGGTGACCGCTGTTGTGCGGACGCGGAGCCATTTCGTTGATTAAAACATCGCCGGAATGAGTAACGAACATTTCAACAGCGAGCAGTCCGACGACCTGAAGCGCTTCCGCGGCCTTTACCGCAAGCTCACTCGCCTTTTTTTCCACTTCTCGCGGGATGCGAGCCGGAGCCGTTTGAAATTCAAGCAAATTAGCCGTGGGATGAAAAACCATTTCCGTGGAAGGATAGGTCTTGATTTCACCTTTTGTGCTGCGCGCAACAAGCACTGCAATCTCCATCGCATCACCGACAAAATCTTCCATGACGCAGGGGGCATCAAATACCTCAGTTAAATCTTCCGGCTTGCGTACAATCAACACCCCTCGCCCATCATAACCACCTTTACGTAGTTTCAAAACGAAAGGTAACCGGATCGAACCCGCATTCAATAATGCTACCGCATTTTTTCCGCTTTCAAGCAGTTTAAAAGGAGAAGTCGCGAGTCCGTTATCAGCCATAAATTGTTTCTGCAGGCCTTTATCTTGAATCAACTTTAAAACACGCGAGCTCGGATAAACCGGCACGCCTTCATTCTCCAGCTTTTCCATAGCATCCGTATTCACGTGCTCAATTTCAATCGTGAGCATGTCAACCGTCTTACCAAAATTATAAACGCTATCAAAATCCATCAAAGGCCCAACGGTAAATTTTTCCGCAAGACGTGCGCAAGGAGCCTCCGGATCTCCATCCAAAACATGGAAAGACACGTTAAAATTCATTCCTGCCTGAATAAGCATGCGACCCAACTGACCTCCACCCAAAACGCCAAGCTTTAGATCGCCATACAAAGATTTTTCCATAATTTTTGCAATTTAAAAAAGCGCCACTACAGTAGCGAAAACTCCTCTGACAGTCCAGAGTTAACTCCTGCCCGCTGTCACACGCTTGTAGCTTTCCGGGAGATGCCCATTGAGCACAAGAATAAACTCTCGCGCGCCGCCTCGATCGTAATCAACGGTCTCAAAAATAACTCCCGTCGCCAACATAAATTCTCGAACGGCAACTCCTGTTTTTGCTCCTAAATCGGCGGTTCGGGTCGGCATTTGCTGACTGAACTTCACAACCTTATAAGCCTCCCTATCATGAGTGGCATCCGAAGGGACATCTCTAAGTTCGGACCAGCCCAGGGTTTTCAATCGACCTCCCTCTTGCAAACGAGTAAGCACGGTTTCAACCATGCTTAAACGAGCCTGCCTGCGCCTCTCACCCTCAAGATTGTTGGGCTCTGCCAAAGCTACAGCTACTTGGGCTGGAACCCACGTAGCGGCTAAGCGCGCAACGTCTTCACGCGACATCCCTGTAGTTAGAGCTTCCTGAAGCTCAAGGTCTGAATCTTCTGGAAAATTTCTCAACGTTGAGTCACCCATAGTTTGTTTTAACTTTCGATATTATAACATGTAATCGCAATTATTACAAATGCTGAATCCTACAATAAAAGCCCCTTTCGGGGCCTATTGTTTCTTCAGTTGAACCGCTGCAGCCTTTCGGCCGCAATGTTGATAATCCAGATCTAAAAGAGAGGCAAATGCTAGGGTGAACGTACCTCGCGGTATATTCGCTCTCCCACTGGTCGTTAGACCAGCCTTAAAAAAGAAGGGAGAGGCGACCTAGGAATGGTTACATGATTCCTTTCGAAATCCTTCGTAACTCCTTAATAGGAGGTAGTCCATCCGCACGTTCTCGTACGGATACCTTGTTACGACTTAGTCCCAATCAATAGTTTTGCCTTAGGTCCCGCTGAGCGGGAACTTCGGGCACCCCTATCTTTCATGACTTGACGGGCGGTGAGTACAAGACCCAGGAACATATTCAATGCGCCGTGGCTGATACACATTTACTAGCGATTCCAGCTTCATGAAGGCGAGTTGCAGCCTTCAATCCGAACTTGGACCGGTTTTAGGGATTCGCTCCGGATCACTCCTTGGCTGCCCGTTGTACCGGCCATTGTAGCGCGTGTGTCGCCCAGGGTATAAGGGCCATGCTGATTTGACGTCATCCACACCTTCCTCCTTGTTATGCAAGGCAGTCTCCTTAGAAAAATACAACTAAGGACGTGGGTTGCGCTCGTTTACGGACTTAACCGAACACCTCAAGGCACGAGCTGACGACAACCATGCAGCACCTGTCTCTCCGTTCCTTACGGCACTTTCTCGTTTCCGAGAAATTCGGAGGATGTCAAACCCTGGTAAGGTTCCTCGCTTACTATCGAATTAAACCACACGCTCCACCGCTTGTGTGGGTCCCCGTCTATTCCTTTGAGTTTTAATCTTGCGATCGTACTTCTCAGGCGGATCACTTATCGCGTTTGCTTAGACACCGAGAGGGTCGAACTCCCGACATCGAGTGATCATCGTTTACAGCGTAGACTACCGGGGTATCTAATCCCGTTTGCTACCTACGCTTTCGTCCATGAGTGTCAGAGAATGGCCAGTGAGCTGCCTTCGCTTTTGGTGTTCCTCTGCATATCTACGGATTTTACCCCTACATGCAGAATTCCACTCACCTCTCCACCTCTCTAGCAAAGTAGTTTCAAGCACAGTCTTGAAGTTGAGCCTCAAGATTTAACACCTGACTTGCTTCGCCACCTGCGGACGCTTTACGCCCAATAATTCCGGGTAACGTTTGCACCTCACGTATTACCGCGGCTGCTGGCACGTGATTTGCCGGTGCTTATTCTTAGGGTACAATCAGAATTTTTCCCCCAAAAAAGCAGTTTACGACCCAAGGGCCTTCATCCTGCACGCGGTGTCGCTCCATCAGACTTTCGTCCATTGTGGAAGATTCTTTACTGCTGCCTTCCGTAGAAGTGGGAACCGTGTCTCAGTTTCCCTCTGACTGGCCATCCTCTCAGACCAGTTACCCGTCATAGGCTTGGTAAGCCGTTACCTTACCAACTACCTGATAGGACGCAGGCACCTCTCAAACCGTAAAAACTTTACCCTTACGGGACCATCCGGTATTAGCTATGATTTCTCATAGTTATCCCTGAGTTTGAGGTAGCTACCAACGTGTTACTCAGCCGTCCGCCGCTCGGCTCGAAGCCTCGCTCGACTTGCATGTATTAGACGCACCGCCAACGTTCACCCTGAGCCAGGATCAAACTCTCCGATAAAGACACGACGTGCGAAGCACAAAGTGTCTTATTGAGAAATTGAAGCTGTCTCCCTGTTGGCCAGGGAGTAGCCTAAAATTTGATTTATTTAGACTCGAAAACAGATACTTAACCTGTTCCGAGTAATTAAAACCTAGAATTTGGGACTCTCTATTAGATCTGAACTGTCAAAGGTCAATTGAAGAACGCACGCACCTCTACGAGAGAAATACGCCAGACGATTCTAGCGTGCGCCGAGGTAAAGTCAATACTATTTTTTTGCAGCCTTGCTAAAAAAAAGTTATAATTCCTCCACCGCGCACGCCAGTGCGTATTAAAAACCATTCCACCATGAACGATTTTCATCATTACACGCAAAGCGGACTTCTTCGTGATCAAGCGAAGTATCTCCAAAATAACCGCGGACTCTCCCGTGAAATCAGCAGTATGCTGGTGCCCACCGTGCTTGAAAAAACGCACGAAGGAGAACGTTCCTACGACATTTACTCTCGCCTACTCAAGGATCGCGTGATCTTTATGTTCACCGAAGTGGAATCCAGTATGGCCAGCTTGCTCATTGCCCAAATGCTCTTTTTGGAACAAGAGGATGCCAAGAAAGACATTGTGATGTACATCAATTCCCCCGGAGGACATGTGACCGCCGGTCTTTCCATTTATGATACCATGCAATACCTGAAGCCGGACGTTTCCACCGTTGTGATGGGTATGGCCGCTTCCATGGGCGCCGTGCTGCTTTGCGGAGGGGCTAAAGGAAAACGTTTTGCTCTGCCTAATGCGGAGGTGATGATTCATCAACCGCTCGGTGGGACCGAGGGACAAGCTTCCGACATCCGTATTCACGCGGACCACATTATTAAAACCAAGAACTTGCTCAACGAAATTATTGCACGCCATACCGGGCAAAAATTGACCAAGGTGGAAGTGGATACCGATCGCGACAACTTCATGACCGCCGAAGAAGCAAAGAAGTACGGATTGGTGGATGCCATTGTGACTCGCCGCTAATGTTGTTTGGCAGAAGAAAATATCGCAACCTCAATACGCTGCATGTGTTTAAAGACGCGCTGAAGCACAATCTTCATGCGTATCAAAAACTCTGCCCGGGGCAAGCCATTTGTCCGGTTTTAAAGTCGAATGCGTACGGACACGGGCTCACGCTGGTCGCCAAAGCGCTCGACAACGAAGGCGCTCCGTTTTTTATAGTGGATTCGCTGTACGAAGCCTACGAGCTGAAGAAAGCTCGCATTAAAACGCCTGTTCTTATTATAGGCGCCTTACATCCGGAAAACACGCACGGTCGCCATTTTCCTTTTCATTTTGCGGTTTTTAACAAAGAAAGTGCGGAACTTTTTGCAAAAATGGACGTGCCGGTACATATCAAAATCGAAACCGGTCTCTCGCGCATGGGATTTTCCATGAAGCAATTAAAAGAGAGCCTCCCCTACTTCAAAAAGATTGGCTTAAACATTGAGGGCATTTACACGCATTTCGCCGATGCGGACAATCCACAAAGTGACGCAAAAACAGAGGAACAAGTGGAGCGTTTTGAAGAAGCTCTTGCACTGGTTGAAGCAGCAGGCTTCAAGCCCAAATGGATTCACTGCGCCAACAGCGCCGGCGCACTCAAAGTGAAAAATCCCAAATTCAACATGGTGCGACTCGGCATTGGCCTCTATGAAGCAACCATGGAACTCGAATCCACTTTAGTCGCCATCGATGAACTGAAAAAAGGAGAAACCGTGGGTTATGGCTGTACTTTCACGGCCCCAAAAAACATGCGGGTGGGAGTGATTCCCGTGGGCTATTACGAAGCCATTCCTCGTAGCCTCAGCAATAAAGGTTTTGTGGAAGTGAATGGCAAGCTCTGCCCCATGCTTGGCCGTGTGAGCATGAACATGTGCACATTCGACTTGGAGGGCGTGGAAGCCAAGCTCTTTGATCCCGTGATTGTGTATTCGCGACATGCCGAACAAAAAAACTCGGTACCGGAGCAAAGCCACGCCGCCGGCATGATTCCCTATGAACTTCTCGTGCATATCAGCGAGAGCGTTGCACGCCGCTTGCAGTGAGCGCCTCTTTTGCCTCCGCCGCTAGATAAAGCCCGCCTAAAACCAAAATGAAGGTCTTTTTTGTTGCCATTTTTTGTGCGAGCTTGAGCGCACCTTCGACATTTCGACTCACGTAAATCTTTTTCTTTTTGCTGAGCACTTTTACGATTTTTTGCGGCGCAACTCCATGATACTTGGCTTTGGTAACAATGATGACGTCTGAAAGTGTCGAGAGCATTTTTGACATTGCCGCATAAGGTTTGTCGCAAGAACAGCCGAACACCAAAATTCGATCTGACTCGGGGAAAATCTCCTCCACCGCTTTCACAATAGCTCTCACCCCGTGAATATTGTGCCCCGCGTCCAAAATAATAGAGGGCTCCTTATGAACGAGTTCCAGACGAAGCGGCCAATAGGTTTTTTTAAGCCCGTCACGAATATTTTTTTCTGTGATTTTAAAGCCCTGCTGTTTGAGCGCCAACGCAGCCAAAACGGCCAAAGAAACGTTGCTCAATTGATGCCTTCCTAAAAGCGGCGTAAAAAGTTTCTTAAGATTTTGAAAGTCAAAAGTCTGCCCGGGCAGACTTTGCCCCAAAGGCTTAATCTGTCGAGGATTCAAAAACAAAAGGTTTGCCGATTTCCCATCAGCCTCGCCCTGAAAAATTCTCTGGAGTTTTTTATCCTGCTCGCCCACAATAACCGTGCAATTCGGCTTGATGATGCCGGCCTTTTGATGGGCAATTTTTGCTTTGGTTTTTCCCAGAACCTCCGCGTGCTCCAGGTCAATATTCGTGATCACGCCTACCGATTTCTCAATCACGTTCGTAGCGTCGTAACGTCCACCCATCCCAACTTCCAAAACGGCCAAATCGACTTTTTGATCGGCAAAATAAAGGAACCCCATAACGGTCAGCGCCTCGAATAAAGCGGGCCGCAGAGCCGGATTTTTCTCCAAAAGAGTTTTGAGTTTTTCTGCGTAAAAAACAAAGTCCCTGTCGGAAATGTCATGATTATTCACTTTTATCCGTTCGTTGTAGCGGTGCAAATGCGGAGAAGTAAAGAGCCCCACCCGATAACCCGCAGAGCGCACAATGGAAGCCACCGTGGCCGATGTGGACCCCTTCCCGTTGGTTCCCGTAACATGCACATACCGCAGCTTTCGTTCAGGGTGGCCAAAGAGTTCAAGCATTTCCTCCATTCGATGAAGCCCCGGCTTCCCGGGAAACTTTCGCAATCCTTCCAAATACTTTACAGCCGCTTGTATTTTCATACCGCCTCATTGAAAAGGAGCATGAAGAGCTTGGCAAGAAAGAATTCGTGATTAGAGCCTCGCTTCAATAGCAGTAGCCCCTACTTGTCCAGCAACGTCATCCATAACCGCCTCGGGCAACTCAGTCTTTCCACATGCTCGTGCAGATATTTCATCCGCCTGAGCAAGAGGGATCTGCACACAAAATACAAAGTTCCCTTTGCGATCTGAATCTGAATCAGGAGTCAAATCTCCAACTTTCAAGCCCTTTGTCCGCAAAAAATCAACAAAAAGAAGGCCTACACATGCACTTGGAACGCTAAAATTCGCAAAGATAGCGGAAGGACTCCAATGGTAGTCTAACCGCGCTGCCCATGTCTGGACAACGGCAAGGGGCGCCTCCTCATTGACACTGGCACTCCACTGTGCGGCAAGAGCAAGTACTATCTGCTCAACACGATCACGCAAAGCGTCCCCAGCGGCTATACCGTCCATGATAGCCTGAACATGTCTACCAACAACCGTACTTAAAGGCGCGCGTTTTAACGCTTCGTACTGAGCTTCGCGGTAACCTTGTGGAGTTTTCCCTTCTAACCCCAGGAATTCATTGCTTACAGCATTTTCAGGGGGCCCCCATACTGCGCATGCTGTAGTTTCCTCCGGCGCCTCATCTACGGGGACTTGTGGCTCACCATCTTCTGCCATGTGAATAGGGTTAACGGTAAGCGAGTGATATTATTGCATACATAAGACAAAGTCAACAGAATGTAATGGCCTTTAACTCGTAATTTGGATAGAGTACTTCATATGAAAAAGATTCTTTCTTTTCTCCTCGCCGGCTCCTTGTTTCTAGCGGCTTGTGGGGGAACCGATACCGCAACAACAACGGGCCAAACGGAGGACTCCGAGCAAGTTTTTTATTTCAACTACAAAACGGCGGAATTTGGGATGGATGTGCCGGACGATTGGGAAATTGTGGACTCGTTCACGTCAGAATATCCTGACGATTTGCGTGTAGCCTTCAAGAACAACATTAAGGACAGCATTTTCACGGCCAACGTAACCGTGCTGCGCGAAGACAACACCGCAAGTGACACCAGCTACGACCTCGCTCAAAGAAAACTGGCCGACCATGAAGAAACTTTGCTTAACTACGCTCTGCTTTCCCAAGAAGTTGTGAATTTGCTGGTAAACGGTGCCGAAAGTAAAACTACGTTGAGCACTTTTGAAGGGAAAAATGACACCGCCGGACCTACTCTGGACTTCATGCAAGTCACGTTGACCAAAGGGGATAAGGCCTGGACGGTTACGGCCACTTATCGCAACGGTGAAGACGTCTTCACCGTTGAAAAAATGGATACCATACTGCGCTCCTTCACCCTAAATTGATGATCTGGGATATCAATCCGGTTTTACTCAACCTCGGCCCACTTGAAATCCGTTATTACGGAGTGTTTTTTGCGCTCGGACTCTATTTGGCCTACACCCTCGCCCGCTTCATGATCACGCTGAAGCGAAGCGGAAGCGCTCATAAAAATTTATCTTTGGAAACTTTTGATAAACTCGCGGTTTACTTGATTATTGGGCTGATTGTGGGCGCCCGCCTGGGACACATCGTTTTTTATGAGCTCGACTATTACCTCGCACATCCGGTGCAAATTATAAAGGTGTGGGAAGGCGGGCTATCCAGTCATGGAGCGGCCATAGGACTGCTTATCGCCTACGCCCTCTTCCTTTGGCGAAATAAAAAAAATCACCTTTTTGACTACGCAGACATTTTGGTGGTGGCCGTCACACTGCCGGTGAGCCTGATTCGGCTCGGGAATTTTTTCAACAGCGAATTATTGGGCCGCGAAACGAACGCACCTTGGGGTGTGGTATTCAATCGAGTGGACGACTTCTCCCGACATCCCTCTCAACTTTACGAATTCGGCATGGGCATGATGCTTTTCGCCATCCTCCTCCCCTTGTGGCTCAAAAAATATAAAACCGCCAAGCCCGGCTTCTTTTTCGGTCTCTTTTTTGTGCTCTATTTTGCCATGCGCTTCGTCGTGGAATTCTTCAAAGACTTCCTGGTCTACGAGGGTTTTTTCGACCTGACCATCGGGCAAATGCTGAGCCTCCCCTTCTTTGCACTCGGCGTAGCAGTACTCATCAAAATCCATGCAAAATCCAAGCGCGCGTGAGGTTTCAAGCGTTCGTCTTCTTTTTATACGCTGCACTTCGTGCAGTGTGGTGCCTGGGGAGGGGCTCGAACCCTCACGGTCTTGCGACCACAAGATTTTAAGTCTCGCGTGTATACCATTTCACCACCCAGGCGGAAACCGATTTTATTGTAATGAAAATTTCAAGAATGAGAAGAGACAATTGACTTGACCGGATAGCTTATCGAATGGTTTACCATTGACAGTCAACGGTAAACTATATACAATAAGAATATGAGGACAGACACTTCGGAAAAAATCGTTGCGTACATTGATGAGCATAAGCAGGCAAAACCTGAAGAGCTAGTCCGTATGCTTCAAATCTCTAAACAGGCCGTTTTCAAACAACTTGCAGGGCTTCTGAGAAAAGGCATCATTAGTAAGATCGGAAAGGCTCCAAAAGTGCTTTATATCTTAAATTCTGAATCCGGAGTCAGCACGGGAAATTGCAAAGAGGATAATTTGTCTGCTCAGACTCTTAAGCTAATCGAGGAACGCTACCTCTACGTTTCGGCGAGTGGAGAGAAGAGAACCGGGTTGGAAGGCTTTAAAAGGTGGTGTGAAAAAACTGATCAAAACGTAGAAAAGACAGCAAAAGAATACGTCCAAACTCTGAGAAAATACGATGGATATAAAAAAAATGGATTGATTAATGGGAAGAAGAAATTCGAGGATACTTTTGCTAACGTTTATTTGGATGAAATATTTTACGTCGACTTTTACAGTATAGAACGATTCGGGAAAACACGGCTGGGACAGCTACTGCTGTATGCCAAACAAAGTCAGAATCTTAAACTCATACAGGAGTTGGTTGAGGATATCAGATCTCCCATTCAACGGCTTATCAAAAAATATAATATCACGGCTATTGGCTTTATTCCTCCCACCGTAAAACGAGAAATTCAGCTTATGTCGGAGCTGGGGAAAACCCTGCATCTGAATCTTCGCAAAATTTCAATCACCAAAATGATTGGGGATATCCCCGTACCACAAAAAACGCTCTCTAACTTAAACGACCGCATTGAAAATGCTCAAAAAACGATCTTTGTCACAGAAAAAGAACCTGCGGAAAATATCCTTCTCATCGACGATGCTGTAGGCTCCGGCGCAACACTCAACGAAACGGCAGCAAAGCTTCGTCAACAGGGCTTGTGCACAGGGAAAATCATTGGAGTCGCCATTACGGGAAGTTTCAAGGGATTCGACGTGATCAGCGAGGTCTAACAGACAGGAGACGCTGGGCTACGCCCAGTATGGAGGCAAGGACGGGATTCGAACCCGTGTGGTACGGTTTTGCAAACCGTTGCGTAGCCGCTCCGCCACCTTGCCGAGAGCGCATTAAATCTACCAGATTTTTTCCGGGGAGCAAGGCGGTATATCCGGAGGATGGACTAATTTGCGCGTTCCACGTACTCCCCCGTTTCCGTATTAATACGGATGAGGTCCCCTTCGTTTACAAAAAGCGGCACCTGTACATTGATGCCGGTTTCCATCTTTGCAGGCTTGGTTCCGGACTGCGCACGGTCTCCTCTCACCCCGGGACTGGTTTCAAGCACTTTCAGAACCACTTTGGGCGGAATTTGAATGGTAATCGGACGGTTTTCATACATTACCGCTACCACATTTTCTCCATCTTTGAGGTAGCCCATCAGGTCCCCGAGACTTTCAATAGAGAAGCCGAATTGCTCATAGGTTTCCATATCCATAAAGTTGGCATCGGTCGCATCTTTGTATAAGTATTGGCAACTCTTGTGCGCCACGTCCGCCACTTCAAAGGCTTCACCGGAAACAAAAGTCTTTTCCATCACGTTCCCATTCATAAGATTGCGCAACTTGGTTCGCATCACCGGCTTGCGCTGTGCCGTACGCATAAAAGAATTCGAGATGACTTGCCACGGGGCGTTCGCATGATTCAGAACAATACCTACTCGCAGATCAGTGAGAGATTGAGCCATAAAAAGGGGTAAGAGGGGAAAACAGGGGCTAACAGGAGCAAACAGGAGCAGACTGGGCTATGCCCAGGATGGTGGATCGGGAGGGGCTCGAACCCTCGACCAAAAGATTAAGAGTCTTCTGCTCTACCAACTGAGCTACCGATCCACGCGCGGGATTCTAACAAAAGTCATCTGGAAAGCCAAGCGGAAACATTTAAAAGAAAAGGCCAGCTCAGTTGAAGATTTTCATTTGCATGGAGGGTGAGTATATACTACCCTATTTACGTATTCCCCAGGTTAAATATGAACATTTCAGACGAAAAATTATACTGGCTTTGTAAACGCTACGGACGCGCTGCACGTCTTTGGCGACAAAAGTTCATCGGATTGCTCCCCGAGGTCTACAGAAGAAGGCTCTATGAGCGGAAGGGCTTTGAGTCTATTTTTGAGTTTGCTGCTAAATTAGCGGGGCTTTCGCAGGAACAGGTCCGTTTGGCACTCAATTTGGAGAAACGTTTTGAGGATAAGCCAGCTCTTAAAAGCCTCCTATTGAATGGCGAAGTCAGTCTAAATAAACTGGCTCGCGTGGTTTCTATTGCGAGCGTAGATAATGAAAAAGAACTTGCTGAAAAAGTGCGGCTACTCTCACAAAAGACACTGGAAACTTTGACGAGAGACGAACGTATTTTTGAAAAGCAAAATGGCTTAAGCAGGCCGCTATTTGATGCAAAAAGTCTGCGCGCGCAGACTTTAAATTTTGAACTTTCTGCGGAACTTGTGCAGCAGCTCAACGAGCTAAACGTCCAAGGTCACGATATGAATACCCTTCTGTTAAATTTACTCCGGAAAAGAAAGGACCATCTGGCTAAGAAAAAACAAGAATTTTCGGAGGCTAGCCAATCGACAAACTCCAGGTATATTCCTGCGGCAGTAAAAAAGATTCTTATGGAAGAGTTCGGCATAAAATGTTCCATAAGAACCTGCTCGCATCCGGCTAAAGAAGTCCATCACACCCAACGATTCGGTCTTGCCCGCACCCACGACCCAAAGTACCTCGCGCCGCTCTGCCATGAGCACCACACTATTGCTCACAGCATAGACCAAAAAATACAGGCCTATCACGGCAGCTAGTCCCCATATCTTCCCTACTCTATGAAACTAAAAACCGTCTATGCCTGCCAGAATTGCGCCTTCCAAACCGGTAAATGGCTTGGGAAATGCCCCAATTGCGACCAATGGAACACCATGGTGGAAGATGTGATTAATGTAGGAAAATCCGACAGCACCGTGACCGGCCGTCGAGGCGTGCCTCGGACGCCGGAAAAACCTCAGGCTATTTTGCAATCGCACACATCTAAAGCGCGAATTCTCACGGGAATCGGCGAATTTGATCAGGTGATCGGGGGTGGCTTTGTAGACGGAAGTCTCATTTTGCTTTCCGGCGAACCGGGCATCGGGAAATCCACTCTCACCCTTCAAATCACGGATCGCATGGCCGCCCAAAAAGAGAAAGTGCTTTACATCACCGGCGAGGAATCCGTTGAACAAGTGGCCGATCGCGCCAAACGCCTCGGCTCCAAGCAAGAAAATATCGAACTACTCTACGAAAATAATCTGGAAAACATACTCACTACGCTTGAAAATACCAAGCCTGATTTCCTCGTCATCGACTCCATTCAGGTCATGTTTTCAAATGATATCCCCGGCGTGGCCGGCAGCCTCAGCCAGGTTCGCTACGTGACCGAAGTCATTATGAACACCATTAAAACTCATAAAATCCCCACCCTGCTGATCGGCCACGTGAATAAAGAAGGCAATATTGCCGGGCCCAAAGTGCTCGAACACCTGGTGGATACCGTGTTGATTCTGGAAGGTGAACGTGATCATGAATTTCGTATGCTTCGCGCCATGAAAAACCGCTTCGGCCCCATTAATGAAGTCGGGATGTTTGAAATGACGGAACGGGGCCTCACGGAACAAGCAAATTTGGGTGAAAAAATATTAAAAAATTCTATCCAAGGCAGGCCTGGTACAGCTCTTACTATAACTATGGAGGGAAACCGCCCCTTGCTCATGGAAATTCAGGCTCTGGTGAGCGGCACGCCTTTTGGATATCCCAAACGAATGGCCAATGGGATCGATCGAAATCGAATGGAGCTCTTAATCGCGGTACTCCAAAAACACACCTCGCTTTCACTGGCAGACCAAGATGTCTACGTCAAAGTCACCGGCGGCCTCTCCGTGCAGGAGCCTGCTGCCGACTTGGCTATTTGCGCGGCAATTGTTTCCAGCTTCCTTCAAATCCCGACACCTCGAATATTGTTCTGGGGAGAAGTCGATCTTTCCGGAAACGTGCGAAAAGCACCCCGTCTCGAACAGAGAGAAAAAGCCGCTGAAAAAGTGAAACTTGATTCCACCTTCGACATAAAAGACCTAAAAACACTTGTTTCTTTTTTATCGAAAACCTTGCCTAAACAGTAAAAAGTGTTAGAGTAAGACCCCTAAAAATACACGATGGAAAGGAGGCTGGTGATAGGAACCTGTAGGAGTGGGAGTACTGCATTGTTGCACGCTCTTTCACAACACCCTGATACAGAATGTCTATACCAGCCAATAAAGAGCGGACTTAGGATGCAAGGGCGGCCAAATTATGACTTTTTCGAACAAGAAATGGAGGGAGAGGGTCAATTTTTAATTGCAAAAGAGACTATCGGACACAAAACCCCGGAAGAATGCACCCTTAAAGTCTTCCCGGACAAAGAAAGTTGCAGGGCTACAAGGCCTTGTTTCATCTTCCGTGATCCCGCAAGCACTTATGGTTCCTGGGTTGCTCTGGGCTGGGGCAGTTTGGAGTCTTTTATAACGTCTTACCTCCACACCTTTGATCTTTTCCAGGAAGCCACGCGAGTCTCCGGGCAGGCGTCGGCGATCGCTCACGAAGGTCTTGTCGTGGACCCTGAAACGGTGCTAAGACAGCTCTGCGAAAGGTGGAACCTTCCCTATGACGATCGCTTAGTGAACTGGAATAACCAACTGGGAAGAGACTCTCCTATACAAAGATGGATTCACGAAGGGTCTTCAAGAGGTTTCGAAGCGGAACATCATGCGAAATTAAGAGAATCGACAACATTTTCTCAAATGGAAAGTACTGTTGCTCTTCCTTTGGATCAAATGGTGATTATCAGAGAAAGGCTGGATGCCGTATATGCAAGAATTAAAGACAGCCCCGTATTTCTTAAACCCCGTCTATGAGAATCGACCTCGACCACATTCCCGACCGCCCTGAAAAACCAAGAACCCGTGGGCTTACTATGGTCATGGACAAAGGAATGAGCATAAGGGAAACGGAAGATTTTTTAAGCATGGCGAGAGAGTGGACGGATCTGGTCAAATTGGCCTGGGGTTCAGTTCTTCTCACAAGGGAAACCCTCCGCGACAAACTGAGGCTATACACTCAATCGACCGTCCAAGCTTTCCCGGGCGGAGTTTTATTCGAAGCTTATGCGGCAAGAGGACAAATCGAAGCCTATGCGGCTCTCATCAAAGAATTGGGCTTAAATGTCATTGAAATTTCTACCAGCGTTATCGACCTGGACCCACTTGAAAAATGCCGCTTGATTGAAAGGTTTGCTAAAGGACATACCGTCCTTTCAGAAGTGGGCAGCCGCGTCCAAGGCAAAGAAATTCCCGACGAGAAATTGCCGGAGCTTATTGGAAACGAACTGGCGGCCGGTGCTTTTAAAGTTATCGTGGAAGGAGGCAGCAGCGGGAGCACGGGCGTCTATCGAGATTCAACAACCGTTTCCGGTGATCTGATGGCAAGGATCCTGGAAAGAGTTCCCCAGGATCAAATCCTTTGGGAGGCACCTAGAAGAGAGCAACAAGTCGATTTAATCCGAAGGTGTGGACCCAATGTCAATTTGGGAAATATTGAACCACGAGAAGTCATCGGCCTGGAAGCGTGGCGCCTAGGATTGCGAGCAGACACGCTAAGTCTAGTTTTACCCCACTAAACAACCCTGCGTTAAGAACGCAGGGGGTTTGGATTCTAAATCCTTTATTTCGGATGAGATCACATAATTTAATTTCATATATAATGGGTTAAGATTTATTAATACCTTTGAGCAATGACTTGATCGTCTTCAAGTAGGTATTTAACATAAGGTTCCCCGTTGCTCCACTATGCGTTTTAGTTCTAAGATTAGTATTAATATCCGGAATTTCAATAGCTTCTAGGTTTTCCCTTACTTGCTTATACGCATCTCGGAAGGGGACTCCTTTTTTTACAAGTTCATTTGTGATATCTGTTGCAAAAATATCGGCACCGAAAGACTTTTTAAGCTTATCTATTTTGGGGCTCATTTTTGTAAAAAGTGTACTCACAATTTGAAGACTGTTCTTTGTAATCTTAAAGGCTTCAAGTAGCGCGTGCTTGGTGATTTTCATATCTTTATTGTAGCCTGAAATCAAATTATGCCCAGCCATGTAAATTTGCGTTTGATAAGAAATCACAATAGCTACATTTGCCCTCAAGACTTCCATTATATCTAAATTTTTCTTTTGTGGCATAATGCTTGAACCTGTAGTCAAAGAAGAATCCACCTCAAAAAAATCAAACTCTTTTGTCGTAAACCACACTATGTCGTTCGCAATTTTACCCAAAGTGAGCATGACCTGAATCAAAGCGCCTAGAGTGAAACTTTCGATTTTTCCTCTGCTACTTTGGCAATAAAGTGTATTGATCTGAGTCCGTGCAAATTTCAATTCTTTTGTGGTGCATTCTCTATCTATCGGCAGACCCGTACCAAAACCAGCTGCGGATCCTAATGGATTTTGGTCAGTTTGGATCATGGCTGCTTCAAGCACTCTATAATCGTCCAAAAGAGATTCTACAAAACTGGCTGCCCATTGCCCCACACTCGATGGCATGGCCTGTTGAGTGTGGGTGTAGCCGGGCATAGGAACAAATTCATGTTTTTTTGCGAAAGACAAAATAGTCACCGCGAGTCTTAAAACCAATTTTTGAACCGTATAAAGTTCGGTTTTTGAAAACAGTCTCATGGCCACTAGGACTTGATCATTTCTGGAACGCCCCATGTGGATTTTCTTTCCTACGTTTCCATTTTTTTTCACCAAAAAGTTTTCTATGGCTGTGTGACAATCTTCGTCAGACTGTTTTAATGTAAACTTTCCTTCGTGATATAAGGATACAATTTCCTCAAGCCCAGCAACAAGGGCTTGGCATTCTTTCTTTTTAAGCAAACCCACTTTGCTCAACATTTTGGCGTGGGCTATTGAGGCGGTAATGTCGTAGGGCAAAAGAATGGCATCTTCCGCACAGTGCTCAGAAATAATATATGAGTTGACGGATTGGTCAGTCCTAAGTCCCCTTTTTTTCCAAAGTTTAGTCATAAAAAAAGTTAAAGAGTAATATGCTCGCTCGCAAGGTAGAGAGCGGTTTGTGAGCGGCGAATATCCTTTTTCGGGAAGACAATAAAAGCATTTCGGTCGGCTAAAATAACTCCCTTGTCCTGAGCGATCTGCTCGCCTGAGCTGACTGAATCGAAGTTTTTGAAATCTTTTTCAAAGTTAAAATGCTCTGTCTTTGCCTTTAATTCTTTGTAAATAAATAAATGCTTTGCTTTGGACGTAGCGGAAGTCGGTTTTAAGTGAAGGAATGTACTCCCAATCGTTTTTAAAAATATTCTCACCTTCAATAGGACTTCTTTTGTTCTTAAAGTTTCTTCATGCCAGCCCGATTCATAAGTAAGTCCCATGCCTTTGTTCCTATCTACAAAATTATCCGTAGAAGAACTCAACGTGTACGGCTTGAAACCCTTAACGGGAGAAATGACATATTTTGTTTTGAAAATTTTCGCGAGCTCTCTGTGCGATTTTGTATTTTCAATATAGACAAAAGGCATCGACGGTTTGACGGTTGAATGGATGTCTAAAAGGTAATTCGCCTTTTCAAGAATGGGCGCGATTTCAAGAGCCCTTTTTTCTTCGTAATTGAGATGTTTTTTACTCTTCAAATCTTCAAAATGAAGGCCAAACAATCGATTCAAATCACAATCTACGAATCTAAGATTTCTTGAATAAGCTTTTGGGTTTCCTAAAATCAAAAAAATCTCTCCGTGAATTTTATGCTTTGGCAATTCGATTAGAAGTCGATCAATAACTTCTTTACCCACCTTTTCGTTTCCATGTAAGGAACCAATAATAACCACACATGGGCCCGGCCATTTATTGGAGAAGTGATAAATGTTTTTTGGTAATTTTTTCATAGTTATTTATTCGTCCAAATAAGTATACTTTTCTGCATCCGATAAAATCATCGTTCCTATCCCTTCCTTGGTCAGTACTTCTTTTAAGAGACTGTGAGGTGAAAGACCATTTAAAATATGTACTCTTTTCACGCCCTTTTTTACTGCTGCCACACTGTTTTCAACTTTGACCTTCATGCCTTCGGTCACCACTTTTTTATCAATCAACTGCTCCGCTTCATCTGCTGTTAAAGCACTGAACAAGTGCTGGCCTTCGTAAATTCCATCCGTATTTGTAAAAAGAATCAATTTCTCAGCCTTGAGATCAATGGCCAATTCTGCAGCTATAGTGTCAGCATTGATGTTCACAATAATACCCTCATCAGTGGCCCCTAAGGGAGATACAATGGGAAGGTATTTTTTATCCAGTAAGTGATGAAGAATTTCGGAGTCCACCGAAACAATGTCTCCCACAAAACCATAATCAAATTCCTTCTTGCTTCGGAGCTTCACTTTAAGCAATGCGCCGTCCAGGCCGCTCACCCTCATTCCCTTTAAGGACAGCTTCATCAATATCCCCAAAATTTCTATATTTAGAGTGCCTCCGTATAACATTTTAACAACCTCCAGATCATCCTGATGGGTTACTCTTCGGCCATTTACTCTTTTAGGAGTATAGCCCAATTGCTTAGAAATAGAGTCGGCCTGTGACCCTCCGCCATGCACTAAGACAATTTTAATGCCGAAATCAATCAGTTCTTTTAAATCCTTTAAAATATTTTCAAGTATCTCTTTGGAGGCTACAACTTCACCGCCAATTTTCACAACAAAGAGCTTGTTTTTAAATTTTGAAAGATAATATTTTTTTTGAGCGTCAGTCATAGAGTGATATTAAGGATTTCTTTAAAAGTTGCAGAAAGAGCTTACTTTCTTTTTTAGTGATATTCAGAGGAGGGAGGATTCGGAAGACTTTACTGTTTTTCGAGCTGCCCACAATTAAGCCGTTTTTTAAACATTTTTCGACCAGTCCCGGATATTCCTCTTTGAATTCCACACCCAACAAAAGACCGGCTCCGAGCACTTGTTTAACGGCACTGATTTTTTGAAGTTCTTTTTGCAAAAACTGGCTATTTATTTCCACATTTTTCAAAAAACCTTTATTCAATATCACCTTTAAAGTAGCTAGACCAGCAGCACAAACAAGCGGACCTCCACCAAAAGTGGTGGCGTACTCGTTCATTTTGATAGTATCGGCAATTTTCTTGGCTACGAGTACACAAGAGATAGGAAGACCGGAGGCAAGTCCTTTAGCAGTGGTGAGGATATCTGGTTTCACACTAAGTTTTTGTGAAAACCAAAAAGTTCCTGTTCTGCCCAGCCCGGTTTGAACCTCATCAAATATCAAAAGAATGCCTTTGTCATGACAAAACTGTTCAAGATCCTTATAAAATTTCTTCTTCGCCATATTCACTCCTCCGATGCTTTGGATCGGTTCACAGATCACCGCCGCCGTGTCGTCGTTATGTAGAACTTTGACACTCTCAATACTCCCAAGCTCAGCAAAAGAAGAGTATTCATCAATGTCGGGAAAAAATTGATGATAGGAAGGAATCCCTGTAACGGCAGTGCAGACCGTGGACCTTCCATGAAATGAATCTTTGAATGAGATGACATGTTTTTTTCCAGTGAACTTTCTCGCCATTTTTATGGCATTTTCATTAGCCTCTGAACCCGAATTCGCAAAAAAGACCTTATATTCTTGAGGAAGTAAGGTCTTCGCAATCTTTTCCGCAAGATCCGCAGCCGGTTTCGTGGGGAAAATATTTGAATAAAAAATTAAAGTTTGAGCTTGTTTCATCATTGCGGAAACAATTTTGTTAGGACAATGACCCAACAAAGCTACAGCATGCCCGCCGTAAAAATCCAAATATTTTTTATTATTTTTGTCCCAAACAAAACTGCCCTTACCTTTTATAATTTCAATCGGGTATTGAAAGTAAGTTTGAATTAAATACTGCTTGGCTTTTTGAAAAGTGTTCATGGTTTATGGGAATAAAGGGCTTAAAGACAGGAGTCCTTCCGTTTCAGGCAAACCAAACATGAGATTGCAATTTTGAATGGCTGTACCGGATGCTCCTTTAACTAAATTATCGATAACCGACTGAATAATGAGCTTCCCATTCAACTCCACGATTGAAATGTCACAAAAATTTGAGCCCACCACTTCCGCAATTTGTACCTCTTTTTTGATTCGTATGAATGGGCAGGCTGCGTAGACCTTTTTATAAGTCTCCAAAGCATCCGAAGCACTCATGTTCTTTTTCAATTCAATAAATGCCGTCGTTTGAATGCCTCTCACAAAAGGACCGCTGGTAGGCACAAAAGAAAGCTGCCCTTCCTCGAGACCTAAAGTCTGAATGATTTCCGGAATATGTTGATGAACCCCAATTTTATAACTTTTAACATTGTGATTTCTTACCGGATGATGAGTTCCTTCCCCTAAAGACTTTCCTGAACCGCTGGAACCCGTGATTGAAAAAACATCAACATGCTTGATACGTTTTTTTAGAGGGGCAAGTGCCAGCTCAACGGAGATGGCAAAACATCCAGGATTCGCAATATGGCTCGCCCCAATGATCTCTTTTTTATTGAGTTCGGGAACTCCGTAAGTGAATTCTTTTACACACTGAGGAAACAAATGTTTTGTGTGATGATATTGTTCATACAAGGGGATATTTTTGACTCTAAAGTCGGGAGATAAATCAATAATTTTGCTAAGCCCAATCAGCTCTCCAGCAATTTTTTGTGACTCCAAATTCGGTAAAGCCAAGAAAACGCAATCACTGTCTTCCGCTATTTTTTTAGGGTCCATATTCGTCAGTTCAAGATCACAAATACCCTTTAAATGAGGCCACACTTCACTTATTTTTTTACCCGCCGTACTTCCGGAGCTCAAATATTTTACTTCAAAATAGGGGTGAGCGTTCAGAATTCTAATGAGTTCCAAACCTGTGTATCCGGTAGCGCCGATGATGGAAACGGTGATTTTTTTATTCATGGAGTAAATGGTCAGCAAATTTCTGAGGATCTGTAAGTGCGTTAAAGGCGGGTATTTTTAAGTTATTTTTAACGAAGCCTGTGCCCACTTCATTATCAGTGACAGGTCCGGATATCATGTCCAAGGGTGCACCGATTTCTTTACATACTTCAAAAAGTTTAGCTGCTCCCATAGGATCATGCGCACAGCCAATATGAAGAACTATATTTTTTTGAATTTCTTTGTCTTTCAAAATCTCCATCACTCCATATTCACCATACACCCCGTCTCCAAATTCAATGACAATGTAGTCCGGCTTTACCTCTGATAAATGATCAATAGCGCCCTTGGTGACCTTCAGAGACAAGCTATTGGTATTCACTGTAGAAGTCAAACCAGCATCAATGATGGAAACGATTTTTTTAGCCCCATGATCTCGCATGTTCTCTGTATCTCTCAGGCACGCTATGCCCGCTAACTTAGCCGCAAAAACGGTTTTACCAGCCCTTGTCATGTACTTGATCACTTCACTCGCCACTGTTGTTTTCCCTACGTTCATGCAGGTCCCGCTCACAACAATCAGAGGAATCTTGGAATCCAAATTATTTTTAAAATCGAACTGCTTGAAATCAGCGATATTAATAGCTTTTCCGTCTTTTGCTACTGCACCCAAAACTTTTACTTTGAGCGCATGGCCCACCTCTTTAATATTCTCACTGATGCAGATTCCAGCCACTCCACCAAGATTAAGAACAGTAATAATATCTCCAGGTTTTAAAGTCTTGGGAGTATTCCCCACAAAACCTTTCAAAGCCTTTCGATTGCCCAAAGCGACCACAATAATGTCCCCCTTTTGCAGAGTTGAAAGACGTCCCGAACACAGCTCCAACTGATTGTAGATTTTTTTATCCTCCAGAACTTCAACGACTATGATGGCGCCACTTTCTGGTTTAATATCATCCGTGATTTCTACTGGAGATTCAAGCCCGGCGTTTTTTGTTACAGAAGCAATTTTATCAATGTGTATAAGCATAGTGTTGGTTAAGTAAGAATTTGATAATAGCCATTTGGACCCACATACGGTTTTCCGCTTCATCAATGATCAAAGAGCGTTTGCCGTCCAAAACTTCATCACTCACGACTACATTTCGTCTCACCGGTAAGCAGTGCATAAAGTAAGCATTTTTCGTCCAAGCCATTTTCTCTTCATCCACTGTCCAGTCTTTAAATTGGGCTCTATGCTCAGCTTCCTTTCCCCAATCTCCAAAAAACTGAAGAGATGCCCAACTTTTTGCCACCACCACATCCGCATCCTTAAAAGCTTCCTTTTGATCATGAAATATTTTCACACTTCCGCCGGCCGCCTTGGCTTTTGATTTCGCCATTTCCAGCACCTCTGGATCCAAATCGAAACCTTCTGGATGCACTAGTCTTACATTCATTCCAAAAATAGCTGGGGTTAAAAGCTGGGAATGAGGAGTGGCGAGAGGAAGGGCCTTGGGATGAGGGGCCCAAGTGAGCACATAATTTTTGGCTTGAACAGATTTGAATTTTTCAAACAAAGTCATCACATCCGCCATGGCTTGGCAGGGATGAAACATATTGGATTCCATATTAATAATAGGCACGGTAGCGTATTTGGCAAATTGATGGATGGCCAAATCTTTTTTCAAATCGCTCCATAAAGGCTGGACCTTATGGGTTTCTCCCTTTGTCATCAGCTCACTCTTTCGTATCCCAAAAAGGTCTGTGTATCTTGAAATCACACGAGCCGCTTCCTTGATGTGTTCCTGCTTATCCGCATCCATAATTGCGCCCTCTTCATATTCAAAGTCCCACGTGTCCCCTCCGGACAAAACATTCACCCCTCCTTTCAGTTTCTTCATGCCGGATTCAAAGGAAAGTCTGGTTCTCAAGGAAGGATTTACAAAGAAGAGGGTCAAAATTTTGTCTGCCAAGTCCGGCAATTTAGCCCCTTCTTTAAAAGCCAAAGCCATGTCGATGATTCCCTTGAGTTCTTGCAATGAAAACTCAGCTCCGCTGATGAAATTAATTTTACTCATGGTTTGATTGGGTTAAAAAGGCATTGACGCTTTCCATGCCGTAAATCCGGCAGAAACCCTTAGCATCCTCTCCATTCCAAGCGCCCATTTTTTCACCGTACTTACCGAATTTCAAATTCAAGAGGGAGTACGGACTTTTCATTGAAGTGATGGAGAGCACTCCTTTGTAAATTTTTACCTTAACCGTACCCCTCACATACTCATTTACTGAATCCAAAAAGGCTTCAAGGTTTTTCACCAAAGGTTCATAGTAAAGTGCTTCGTGTAGGAGATCACCGTATAAGTTTCCCAGCATATTTTTCCAAAAAATTTGCTTAGAAGTGAGAACCATTTTTTCAAGCTCCATGTGGGCCTTAATGAGTATTTTCATGGCTGGAGACTCAAAGCCAAGTCGGGCTTTATTTCCAATAATGGTAGTCCCAATTTGGTAATCTCTTCCAAATCCATGCAGCGCCCCCATTTCATTTAAATGGGTAATGATCTCGACCCCGTTCAAAGTTTTTCCATCCAACTGGATGGGGAGGCCTTTTTCAAAAGTCATTTCACATTCTCCAGGGGTGTCTAAACTGTCATCGATACTTTTGACATTCGGGAAGGCCTCATCAGGTAGCACTTTCTCTGTATCAAAAGTTTCCTTTCCTCCTATAGTCGTTCCCATCAAACCCACATTGATTGAATAATCTTTTTTTGCAGCATCCACAGGGAACCCTTTTTTAGTTAGGAAAAGCGCTTCATCTTCACGTTGAATACCGCTGTCTCGAATGGGAGCTAAAATCTCGCAATTTTCAACAAGGGCCCGCAAAGCGACTTCAAAACGCACTTGATCATTTCCCGCACCAGTTGAACCGTGAGCAATGCATTTAATATTTTCTTTTCTAGCAATTTTTACAACTTCAGCCACAATTACATTTCGTTCCGGCCCTACACAGGCGGGATACACCCCGCCTCTTAAATAATTTGCTTTAATGATGTAGCTTGCAAATTGATCGTACAAGCTTTGCTGGGCATCCACTTCATAGTGCTTAATTGCACCCAACTCTTCGGAACGGTTTTTAATGCCCGTTAAATCTTCCGGACTAAATCCTCCCGTATTGACAGTGACTGTGATGACTTCATAGCCCTTCTCTTTCAGAAAGGGGATGCAGTAGGACGTGTCGAGTCCACCCGAGAAAGCAAGAATAACTTTTTTCATAGAAAGTAAATAAGGTAAATAACTAAAAAACTCCCATCTTTGCTCACAAACTTTTAAGTTTGCGTGCAAGGACGAGAGTTCTCGTGGTACCACCTTACTTTACTTCCAAATTGCGTTGGAAGACTTGACCCCTTCTCATACTCGCTCAGAGAGCGAAGACAAAGGATCTTGGAAGATAACGGCCAATTGCCGGCACCCGATTAAGGGGCATCCTGCTTAAGTTCCGACAAAATTTAAAGCGCCAAGACGCGTTCACTTCTTCTTTTGTTACCCGGCTTACACCAACCCGGGCTCGCTAGAACATCCAAAGAAGTTACTATTTCTTGAACAAGGATTTTACTGAATTTTCAAAGATGCTCACACAGCATATACAACAAATTTTATAAAGTCAAGTTTTTTTTGGTTCTATCTAAAACTCCCCAGAAAATTCCCTCCGCCCTCGCCGCTCGTTTTGCATTCTGTCTGGAGCGGCGGCGTTGTCATTCACCTTCGCCGTACTCGTCTTTAGAGTGTGCACCAAACCACTTTCGTCATCCACTCCTATGTGTGCTTTCATTCCAAAATATCATTCACCACTTCAAAGAATTTCTCCTGAAGACGGTGGGCTTCCAGTAAGTGGCGAAAATTCAAGATGGTTGTTTCGTCGGGAACACTTTCGGAAAGCAAATCTATTCCCAGAAATTTCTGGAAAGAGAGTTCCTATCATAGATGGCTTCTTCGGCGGCAGGATCACTCAAGTTGTACCATTGCTGCAGAAAGTACACCCGCAACATGAGCAAAACTTCCTTCTTCTTCCTGCCCGTCTCCTTGCTTTCGTAGTGAGGCAGGATTTTCCCAGCAAATTTTCCCCAAGGGATGACGGCACTCATTTCATCCAAAAATTTCTCACAACGAAGCTTTTTGTTCTGCGCCAAGGACAGAAAACTGTTTTGAAACATGGTGGAAAAGTGAAGAAATAAACATCCTCACTCTACCATATTTAACAGATTCCATCAGGTTATTTCTATACCCGAGTTTTTCAGAGTGTCCTTAATATTAACCGCTACCAATTATGAGTGAATCCTTAGAAAAAATTGACGCAACTATAGCTGCCATGAGCATCACCGACGTGGAGAAAATCGATCATCCGCCCGTTTATACTTGTGAAGCGGCGGACGCCTATACGCCGAACCCCGCAGCAGGTTTGAAGTCTATTCTTATGGCAACCAGGAGCAAAGTATGGATGGTTTGCGTATTACTGGGCAGTCAACGAGTGGATACTAAAAAAGTTAAGACCCTTATGGGAGGAAAAGTTCAATTTGCAACCGCTGAAGAAGCGGTTCAGGTCATTGGATGTGAAGCCGGCTCGGTACCTCCATTCGGACACAAAACCACTGTAAGAATTCTAGTGGATCCCGCCGTTGAAGGAATGGAACGAGTATATTTTAATCCCGGAGTGAATACCAAAACATACGGCCTCGCAATGCCAGACTTTAGAAGAATCGTGGAACACTGCGGCGGAACCTTTACAGATATAGCGGAGAAAAAGTAGTCTGAGATTCTTCATCTCTTACCACTCAGGATACACACTATATTGCCATCGCAGGAAATCTTATTAAGCGCTGCAAACACAGACGCTGAAGTTGGTCCGCAAACAAGAGACGGGTCGCTTTTAATGGTATGAATAGCGCTTTCAAGTTCTCCTTCTGTTATCCGCACAATCATGCCTCCACTCTCCTTGAGTGCACGAACGGCCTTTGGTGATGTGAACGCACACCTTGCCGCAATACCATTTGCCTTTGTATATGGAACCGCCTCCAGTTCTACAAAATCATCACCGTTTTCATGCGCTTGATAGACCGGATCGCATCCTTCAATCTCCACGCCAATCATCTTGGGAAGATTTTTTACATGAAGTTCCTTAAAACCTTTCCAAATGCCCGCAAGTTGTGTCCCATTCCCAACAGGAATCACTACCGCTGCAACATCAGGAATTTGGTTTGCCAATTCATTTGCAACAAATTTCATCCCCTCCTCTGCGAAAGGGTTAATGCCCGGAGTTATATTGTAATAGGGATTGGAATCGATAATCCTTTTGAAGATATCCTCATAATCTCCATCCTCCAAATAAACAACTGCCCCCTTCCGTTCAAGGTATTCGATGATGTCTCTCGATGTTTTTTTTGAAACAAAACAGTGCAATGTAACTCCAGCCTGTGCCGAATAATACGCCGCGGATAGTGCCCCATTACCAGCTGAAACCACGCCTACTTCTTTCATACCTCTATTAATCACATGGCGAAAGACGCCAGCGACTTCACGATCCTTAATCGATCCGGTTGGATTGCATGACTCATCTTTCACGTACACTTTGCGAGAAGCCGATGAATAAGCGGGTAAAACGTGTACAGGAGTGTTCCCCTCGCCATACAAAGAAAAACCGTCCCGATTCCCATCAGTAACCTCAAGGTAGGAATAGTACTGATTATGATGAGGGCACGTTAAGATGTTCGCATCACTCGGGGCGGTGAAAGAACATGCGATGCACTGTAACTGCATAATTATTATCTATTAAAGGTCACCTCCCCACTTTCCTGATCAAACATAACGGTAATTATCTTATCCGGATCGGTCAGATTCAGCAATCTCATGAGCGCCTCAAGCTTTTTCTGCTGACTATTATACGTACCCTCTAAGATGGTGACGATGTATTGATCTTTTCTGGTACTATCAACCCCAAGCCTCTCAGTCACCGCATCAAGAAAAGGTCTGTTATTTTTCCCCGAATGAATATCCGACAAGCACACGGTACGATCAGGAAGATGTCCCTTTACCTCCGCTTCACGAGCCTCTGGCTTCCTTATTGACTTATAAATCTGCAACATCAGGGGGTGAGCAGGCACCAAGCCAAATGGTGAGTTGGGCATAACGGTGGCGACATGCTTCTTATACATTTCTGTCAAAAAATCGGGGTAGAGCTTATATAAGCAAAGTGCTGCATCAAACAATACGCAACCTGTTTTAAATTCACCACTCAACCCTTCCACTAATTCAATCATTATGTCGCCAATCTCGAGGTAAAGATTGTCGCCAACTTGTTTCAACGACTCCGGATGTTTAGCGGCAAGATACCTCAGGATATCAAGTGACACCTCATATACAAGAGGACTTGATTCAAAAATGATTTCTTTAAAATCATAACCCTGTCCCCTTAAAAAGCTAGAAAAATGCGCGTAATCAAAGGCATTCACCACATGATCATCGTCCACCATGGGTGCCTCAAAAATTTCCGCGTCATGTGTCCTAAGCATTCCTGAAAGTAGCCCGGCAACCCTAGCTCCAACTGCCTGTGTATTACATACAGAGCGATCTGCATGGACATGTGCACCCTCAACAGCCACATATAATGGTTTTCCTTTAACCATGCCATTAACAAGCGTGGCAAGTTGAGACAATATCAGTTCATCGGTAAATTCCGGCCGTACAAATTCTTCTCGTTTTAGGCATTTTTGCGTCATAATGCCACTATCCTTTCCTCCAACACGTTGGCGTATGTTGTTGGCGGGTAGAATCCAGCCATTTGAGCCCTTCCGGTTCAACATGAGCGTAAGTTCATCATCACTCATGCCTCCCAATGCTTTTGAACAATCGGCAGAAGCTATTGGAAAAGGCGCTCTTGTATATCAAAATTTTAAGGCAACCCGTCAAAGAGATATGGAATATAATCCGGAAGACATGTTGGACATGACTCAACAGGGCGGCCCCTACCTTCAGCACACATGCTTGCGCATTAGAAGGCTGTTGGAGAATCTAGAGAAAGTACATGAGGCAAAGGAGGGTGTGGAACAACCGGTGGCGGAAAGCCTGTCCCCCCAGACGAAAGCGGTGCTATTGGAGGTCGGACGATTCCCGGAAATTCTAGCAAATGCCACGGAAGATCGCGCACCGCACGTATTGGCAAGATATTTATACGAACTTTGTTCAGGTTTCAATGCGGTATATGCCGCCAGCAATACTGAAGGACGTTTCCTCGACATGCCCCCCGAGCAAAGGGCGGCTTACGAGAAGGCGTTTAAGGCCGTGCTCAATGTGGTCACTCGTGGTCTCTCCATACTGAATATCGATGTCCCCACCATCATGTAAGAATCTACTCCAACAACGTTGTACTCTATTTTTATATTATCTTTACGTTATCAAAAATGAGATCACAAAAAACTTCAGAAAAACCGCTTGACGTCCGTCATGTCATGGTTGACGGGTATAAAGGGCACTGCCATGACCTCGAAGATTTAACGGACCTCCACGCAGCAATAGAATACATTGCAGACAGCATAGGACGGGAGCTTGTGAATCCACCTCATCTCTTCCCTTACTTCAGTGGTAAAAACCCAGCAGATAAAGGACTCTCCGGCATGGGCGTGATGCAAGGGGGGCATATTACCGTACACAGTTTCAGTGATCCCTCAAGACGCTGTGTTTTCGCCGATCTAGCTTTTGTAGAAGGGACGCAGGCAGACAATGGCTTCCGAAGAACCGGAAAAAGACCTCGACTGGATCTTCTCTTGAGAGGAAGTATGCAAGAAGAATTCCGTACAAAAGAACACGAGGTATTTACCCGCGGTAAAACTCCTCCCACGAATGCGGAGGAAATCGGTCAGTCTTTCGGTCCTCACTTAACAATGGAAGGAAGGTTAAATCCGTGGAGGCAAGATCTCAACTGGACTTACGATTTTATGCATGGTATCCCTCCTGCTATTGGTATGACGCCGGTTACAACACCCTGTATCACTCGTGAAGGTGGCTGGGTCGATGCCGTGCTCTTGATTGCGGAATCCCATCTGTCATTACATATAGCCCCAGATGGTCGTTTCTATTTTGATGCCTTCAGCTGTCTACCTTTTGATGTAACAAAAGTTCTAGAACAAATTCGAGAAAACGGGCTACCATTTAATCCGGAAAGTGTGCATCTTGCCGCACGTGGTAAAAAGTTTCCAAGAGAAGGGCAAGCATCCTAAAGATCAAACAATTTGACCGCATTTCTTGTTGTGACTTCTGCAATTTCTTCGGGTTTTTCTTTGCGCAACTCCGCCACCTTCTCTCCAACCTCAACCACGTAGGCCATCTCGTTCTGCTCACCTCGAACGGATTGAGGGGCAAGCCAGGGGCAATCCGTTTCGATGAGGATTAGGGCGGCGGGGGCAATGCGCACCGTTTCTTGAACGTCTTTGGCGGCGGGATAGGTTACAATTCCACCAAACGCGGTAAAATAACCCGCCGCCCATACTTTTCGGCCAAACTCAGGGCCGTAACTGTAGCAATGAAAAATCGCCCGCTTGGCTTTTTCTTCCAAAAGAATTCTCAACGTATCTTCCGCCGCGTCGCGGGAATGAACAATGCAAGGTAAATCCAATTCATTCGCGAGCTGAATTTGTCGACGAAAAACGGACTCTTGAGCTTCTTTCGTCGTATCTTTATGGTAGTAATCTAGTCCTATTTCGCCAAGTGCGACTATTTTAGGGTGCGCGGACTGAATTTTTAAAAGTGCCAAAGCCTCCTCCGTGAAAAGATTCGCATCACACGGATGAATCCCCACCGCACCCCACACATCCGGTTCCTGATCCACCAAACGAAGTACATCCAGATTGGTCTGAGGGTCATAGCCCACTACAATGAATTTGGAAACACCTGCGACACGCGCTCGCTCGAAAATTTCCTTTTCTTCCTGACGAAGGGGGCCGGAAAATGGATGGCAATGTGTATCAATCCACATATAATAAGTCCATCTTAACCACAAGCACGCCATGGCACAAATCGAAGACCTCCTCCAAGAACTCGTCGCTCTCCAAAAGGAAACTATGAGGCGAACTCGAAATTATCGACTCGCCAAATTCCTTATGGGGACTTTGCCCATCATTGTCTTCTTGGCTCTCAGCGTCTGGGGCTCCATCGCTCTCTACCAAGGCCTAAGTGAGACACTCCAAAACAATCCCGATTTGCTTAATTTACTCGGCAGCTGAGGCCAAACGTTTAGTTTGATCTTCTAGAATCAGCGCATCAATAATCGGGTCAATCTCCCCTTCCATGATGGCAGGCAGATTGCTGAAGTTTTGGCTGATGCGGTGATCCGTTACGCGGTCTTGAGGAAAATTATAAGTTCGAATTTTGTCTCCACGTTCCCCGGTGGCACTCAAAGACTCACGCGCCGCTCCCATTTCTCGCTCACGTTTTTCCTTTTCCATGGCATACAAACGGGAACGTAGCACGCCCATGGCTTTAACCTTATTTTTGAGCTGAGATTTTTCATCCTGACAAATCACCACCAAACCGGAGGGGATATGAGTGATGCGCACCGCGGAATCGGTGGTGTTCACGCTTTGTCCTCCGTGCCCCCCACTGCGATATACATCAATGCGTAAGTCCTGCTCTCGAATAGTGAGTTCCACTTCGTCCACTTCCGGCATGACCACCACGGAAGCCGCGGACGTATGCACCCGTCCTTTGGCCTCAGTTTCCGGGATGCGTTGCACGCGGTGCACTCCGCTTTCGTACTTCATGCGTCCGTAAGCGCCCGGTCCAATAACCTTAAAAATTATTTCCTTAAGTCCTTTGTCGCCGGCGCTTTCGCTGATGGGTTCCACCTGATAACCCCTCTCTTTCACATAACGCAGATACATGCGTGACATTTCTTCACAAAAAAGCGCCGCTTCGTCCCCACCGGTCCCCGCACGCAATTCCATTATGCAATTCTTACCATCTTTGGGGTCCTTGGGCACCAACTCCAACTTGAGTTTTTCTTTCAGCGCTTCAAGGGCCTCCTTAGCCTGTGCGAGCTCTTCCTTGGCCATTTCGCGGATCTCCTCATCGCTGTCCTCCAAAAGCGCTTCATTATCCCTGATTTGTTTCTCTTGAATCTCAAGTTTCTTAAAAAGTTCCACAGCCCCTTCGATTTCTCGACGGCGTGCTAAAAGTTTTTGAAACTCCTCCTGATTTGAAAAAACAGTTGGATCCGCCATTTTCAGCTCAATCTGTTCAAACTCGTCTGCCAGTTTTTGGAGCTTATCTTTCATCTCCTCGCTATTCTAGCTTAAAACCGCACCTTTTCCAGGACAAAGTAACGATCCAAGCCCTGCAGGTCCTGCAGAAGCGCAAAACGGTACTCGGGAAGTTTCTCACTACAGAGCTTTTGAATATCCACACCTTGACTGAAACCAATTTCACCCAGAATCATCCTAAAATCCCGTTTTTGGGCCACCATTTCATCAAAAAGTTGCCTGTAAAGTTCCAGGCCGTCACGTCCTCCGAGTAAAGCCAGGGGCGGTTCGTGCTTCTCCACATTTTCCGCTATCATCGCGTGCTCGATCGTCCCGATATAAGGTAAATTTGCCACCAAAACGTCAAAACTCTTTTGAGGTACTTTCTCGAGTAAATCCGATTGGATCAACTCCACTTTCACCCCAAGTTGAACACAATTTTTACTCGCCACTTCCAAAGCCGCGGAGGAAATGTCCGTTGCGAGTACTTCCAGATCCGGCCGATTCTTTTTGATACTGCAGGCAATGGCCCCACTCCCCGTTCCTAATTCCAAAATACTGCCTTGCGCATATTCCAATGCCAGTTCCACCAATTGCTCGGTTTCCGGCCGTGGAATCAGGACACGTTCGTCCACATAAAAAGTCAGCCCGTAAAACTCCTTTTCGTGCGTTAAATAAGCCACCGGGACGGAATCTTGAATCCGAACCCAGCCCTTCTGCAATCCAGCCAGTTTTTCCGTTGGCACTTCCTCTTCGGAACGCGCGATCAAATCCAAACGGCAACACTCCAAGAGGTGAGCCAAAAAAACCTCCATTTCAACTCGGAGGTGTTCCTTTTGTGCGAGGGCGAGTACCCTTCCGATTTTCATTTATTGTCGTGGCTATTGCCACTTTACTGATAGAACTTGTTCTTCTCACGAGCATCGCGGAACTCTTCACGCTTCAGCGCACTAATGCGAATGAGGCGCTTTGTAGGGGATTTTTTACTGTAGCGACGGTCTTTTACCAAATCTCCGATTCGGGAACGGTTAAACCATTGTTTGAAGCGAGCCACCCTCTTTTCAGAAGATTCATTGGCATCGGCAGAAACCCAAAAATTTGTAGGATGAGTCATGAAATAATCAAAAGCAGAGGGAGTATAAGAGAAGTCCCCACTTCAAGTCAACAAGATTTAATTGGAACTGCGTATCATCTTCGTGGATTTCTTCACCTGGGAGCGAAAGAACTCAGATACATGATCTTCGTTCTTTCTTCCTTTACCTTCACGGTTCATAAATCCACGAAAAGAACCATGAAAAGGGAATACGTATTCCTAGACAGAGGAAGGCTCCTCTGAGGAGGCTCAGCGTAAAGTATTAGGAAGGAGCTTTCTGAATCATGTATGAAGAAAGCTCCGTTCCCAGCTGAGTCGATGCAGGAAAGTCTTCCTAACTCTGTTTAGGAATACGCAGTTCCAGTTTTTACGCAACCTGCCCCGCTTTTTCCAAATAATCCTGATACGCACCCAAAATCATCTCATGCACCGCGCTTGAGTAAGCGTAGGCCTTTTTACCCACCTTTATAATCACTCCGCATTCGTATGCGTCTTCCTGAAGCGGATCTTCAATGAACAAATAAGCCCCTTTCTGAGAAGGAACTTTCTCCAAACGATAGTCCATTTCTTTAAAAGTCTGATTTAGAAGGTCGACAAGGTGCTCGAGGTCCTCGAAGTTTCCTATTTCAAGCATCTGCATTCCGGTCTTCATAAAGGTGATTTACAAATCTATTCATTATACCAAAAAACAGGTCAAGATGCAAGGATTCTAACCTGTTAACACTTTGTGGCTTCAGTAAGCCAAATTAATAAGAAGTGTCTGTTACTTCACCCGTTTCTGTATTTGCCGCATAGGGCCAAGCAGAAAAGGGGGCTTCAGGGTCTTTAGTAATCCAAAGCTTTTCAGGGCTAACGAATTGGAGTATCAAACCCGCTCCGGCCAAATCAATATCCGCCTCCACGGTAAGAGTGTCCGGATCGACATCTGTTGCGGGAATACGAAACACGCGGGTCTCGTCAGCTACTACCCCTTCTCCGTTCCACACACAGGCTCCAACCACCTCATCGTCGAGCGTTGCTGCGAACCTCGAGTCACTGAAGGTTCCACCCTCGTAAGTAGCGCTCGCACCCAAACTATCTATAAATTGAATGTCAGAAAGTTCGTCAGGCATAATATCCTCAATGAATGTTTCACAAGCAGCTTTATCAAGAGTGGTCACTTCATCGAGTCCGGTATCCGCGTCAGCATCGCCGTCTGTGTCTGAATCGGTATCGGTGTCGGTATCGTTGTCCGCATCTGCATCTGCGTCACTATCCGCATCGCTATCTGTATCTGCAGAGGCCGTGTCGACAGGAGCTGTATTAGTATCAAGCGGATGTATCTTACTTTCAATACAGGCATTCATTACAAGAGTGGCAAACATAACGAGCAGCCTAGGATCAAGTGCCTTCGAAGTGCCAGTGATAAGATTCGCTTCAGCTTCACGGAGACCTCCAAGAGTAGGACGATTCATACGAAGTAAATTAAGGGAAGGAAAAGTAACACAAAAAGAGCGTCGGGTCAAATGAATTGCGCCCCCCCCTAACTAAATGTCCAGATTCTTCACGCGTTTGGCGTGGGTCTGTATGAATTTCTTGCGGGAAGCCACTTCGCTGCCCATTAAAGTCTCAAAAATATAGTCGGCGCGCTCGGCATCCTCCACAGTCACGCGGAGCATGGTGCGAGTTTCGGGATCCATGGTGGTTTCCCAAAGTTGTTCGGCATTCATTTCTCCAAGACCTTTGTAACGAGCAATGGAAGGCTTTTTATCCCCAAGTTTCTCCAGAATCCGGTCACGTTCTTCATCCGAGAAAGCGTACTTCACCGTTTTTCCGGATTGAAGTTTGTAAAGAGGCGGCTGCGCAATAAAGAGGAAACCCATATCAATAATTCCTCGGAAATAACGGTAAAACAGCGTGAGCAGTAAGGTTCGGATATGCGCACCATCCACATCGGCATCGGTCATAATGACAATGCGATGGTAACGTAGGCGACTCAAGTCAGTGGTCTCCCCAATCCCGGCTCCCATGGCAATCACGAGGTTTTTGATTTCGTTGTTGGCGATCATTTTATCGAGACGTGCCTGCTCCACATTCAAAATCTTACCTCGAAGCGGCAAAATAGCCTGGAATTCCCGGTTCCTTCCTTGTTTTGCGGATCCTCCGGCGGAATCTCCCTCCACAATGTAAAGTTCGGAACTACTGGGGTCTTTGGAACTACAATCCGCAAGTTTCCCGGGAAGAGTCATGCCTTCGAGGGCCCCTTTACGAATCACCGTGTCACGAGCGGCGCGAGCCGCGAGGCGAGCGCGTTGAGCTAAAGCACATTTCCCAAC
>JBAZQU010000045.1:0-6036 GCA_041645035.1 Candidatus Altimarinota bacterium
GAAATCGCTAAGGACAATGCCTCTGAGAACAAAGCTCAAGCCCAGGGGAAGAAAAAAGATGACTCGTCCGACGACGCCCAAGCTAAAAAGAATCCGATAGATGTCGGTGATCGTATGGCTTTGCGTGAGCGTTTATTGGCGGCCGCTCCAAAAGAATCCTTGATGCGAAATGAAGTGAAACAAGTGTTGCTCCAAAAAAAGGAGGTACTCGAATCTGATGTAAAAAAATATACGCGTAAACGTAATTATGCCTTGCTCAGCAACGCGATAGCTCAACTGCGCGAGGTGGTGAAACAACTACAAGAACTCGCCCATGCCGGCTATGAAGCCCTGAAAGACATGTGGCTGAACGTGGTGCACAGGTTTGCGTAGAGCAGACTCGGCTCCGCCGAGGGTTTACAGCCACCCCATTACGTGGAGGTGCAGGTGGAAAATCACCTGGCCGCCTTTTTCGCCGACGTTGAATTGGAGACGGTAGCCTTCGCACTTATATTGTCTGGCGAGTTGGCGGCCTACAAAAATCAAATGTGCCACGAGATCGCGGTCCTCTTCCTGAAGGTCTTCAATACTGGGGATGGGTTTGCGCGGAATCACCAAAAAATGGATGGGGGCTTTGGGATAAAGGTCTTTAATGGCAATGCAGCGTTCATCTTCAAACACAAAATCGGAAGGAAGGTCTTTATCGATGATTTTCTGGAAAAGCGTCTTTCCCATTATTTTTTCTTAGAAAGATCCAATGCGTAGACGGCGCGTCCCACGCGAACGAACTGAGGATTCTTTTGTAAGTTGAGGGAAATGGTTCCTTTTTTCACACGGCGTTGTTTGAGCACTCCTTTAATGATTTCCTGCTTGGCAAGCGGGCTCTTTTTTGCGAGCAAAGATTCAATGATGTCGGTAACCGTTCCGTCTTCAAACCCCCATTCTTTAAGGGCATAAAGTCCACGTCCCACCAAAATGAACTGCGGGTAACGAATAAGCTCGTTGTGAACGGCTTGAACCGTCACACGTTTAGCGTCGAAATGGGATTCCATTATTTTTTTAGCAATTTCCACAAAGTGCAGCGGCTTGTTTTCTCGGCGAAGCACAATGAGCGCCTTGTCGCGAATACTTTTAGGATTGATATGCCTCCAAACCATAAGTCCATAACCGGTTTCGGTCTTCTTAATACGTTCATCAATCTGAAAAAGCGCAACATAGAAACCGTCTGCGAAATTGAAGGCTTGTGCGTGTCTGTGCTTCTTCATCTCGGCAATCAAAGCTTCCTCACTCAACACTTCTTTCTTTTGATTGAACACCGTGTGCGCATGCTCCAAAAGTTCTTCAATCACATTGGGTGCAATGCTCGTAAGGTGCCAGCTAAGACGTAAAGTATTATTTTTTTCGATGTAAGACAGCGCGGGGCAAATGGTGAGAGAAAGGCGAACGATGCAACGATCCACATCAATACTCTTTTCAATCATGTTCAAGATTCGACGAGTCAAATCGTCTTCCAAGAGCAATCCTCCGTTCTCTTTCAAAATAGCTTCAGCCACCTCATGAATGAAGCGAAGCTTGGTGCTATTCACCGTTCGTTTGAGCTTTCCGAGTGCAATTTTTTCGATTTGGCGAACGCGTTCACGAGTTACATTGAAGCTGCGTCCGATGCTTTCCAAGGTGCGGCGTTCTTTATTATCAAGAGAAAAACGCTGTATTACCACTTCACGCTCCTTTTCGGTGAGAACCATGAATATGTCTTCTATGATCTCAGTAAGATTAAGTTTGAGTACAGGAGCGGCTGTTTTTAATGAAGTAGTCATAGGTCATTAATCAATTAAATGTCAAACTGAGGATGTTCCTAAGATATTGATGGTTGTGCGAAGCGTCAATAGAAAATTTATCATTCATTTCGTCAACTTATCGTTCAGGTAGTGTAATTTAAGCCTTTTCATACACTTTGTCAATAGCTTGCCGGATTCCTTTTTCTCGTCAATTCTCTTTGTGGATTTACTCACCTGGGAACGAAAGAACTCAGATATAGGGTCTTCGTTCTTTCTTCCTTACTGTTTGCGGTTCATAAATCCACGAAGAGAATTGTGAAAAGGGAATCCGAGCCTTCATGGTTAAGCTTTCTGAGGGAAGGTGAAGTACATAAAGGCTCTCGTACTGAACCTGCCCTCAGAAAGCATTTATCTCAGATGAAGGTTCGGATTCCCGGCTTGCCAATGGGCTTTTAAATCCGTTACACTTCCGCCTGTCGTCCAATAAGTTTGCTCGGGTGGCGAAATGGTAGACGCGCTGGTCCTAGGAACCAGTTCCGAAAGGATTGAGAGTTCAAGTCTCTCCCCGAGCACCATACTCGACAAAGTCGAGTCTGTCCCTGTCTGTCTGCTCCTGTCTGTTAACCACTCGGCTCCGCCGAGTACCCCCTTTATATGAAACCTCCCCTCTCACACAAAACCATTGGTACTGTTGTTTTCAAAGTCGAACATGAAAAAGACTTCCAAAAATATGTGAAATATCTGTCTCACCCCTGGCATATTATATGGAGAAATTTTTTGGCAGGGACTTTCCACGGGGTCGGCTTTATTTTGGGAACGGCGCTTCTTTTGACCATTTTGGGTTACATTGTGAACAGCGTGATGGGAGAACTACCTTTTTTCTCTGATTTCGCGCAGGCTATTAATGTGTGGTTACAGACCACTCTTGAAAAATAATCAATGAGTTTCGTTCATCTCCATAATCACACGCATTACAGTATTTTGTCCGCGCTGGCAAAGCCCGGACAGTACATCCAAATTGCCAAACAGCAAGGCGCGCCTGCGGTAGCGATTACAGATAGTGGCGTGATGTACGGTGCTATTGAGTTTTATAAAGCGGCAAAGGCGGCCGGGATAAAGGCTATTATCGGATACGAAGCCTATGTCGCACCGATGGGACTTACCGATAAAACTCCGGAGAACCGTTATTCCACTTTGGTGCTTTTGGCGCGAAATAATGAGGGGTATCACAATCTGCTCAAGCTTTCGAGTATTGCGGCACTGGAAGGTTTTTATTATAAGCCGCGCGTCGACGACAAACTTTTGGAAAAATATGGCAGCGGGCTCATCGGACTCTCGGGCAGTTTGGGTGGAAGTATTCCCAAGGCGATTTTGGAAAACAATCTGGAATTGGCGCGCGAACTGATTAAAAAATATCAAGAAATTTTTGGAAAAGAATATTTCTTTTTGGAGCTGCAGCATCATCCGGAAGTGGCGAACTGGAGCATTATCAACAGTAAGCTGCTGACTCTTGCTGAAGAAACGGGAGCGCCGTTGGTGGCCGCGAATGATTGCCACTACGCTTACCCCGAGGACGCGGAAGCGCACGACGTACTTATTTGCGTACAGAATCAGAAAACCGTGCAGGATGAACACCGTTTCCGCTTCACCGGAAATTATGCGATGCGAAGTCCGGAAGACATGGCGGAAGCCTTTCAATTTTGTCCGGAGGCCGTGACAAACACTTTGAAAATCGCTGAAATGTGTGACGTTAAGATTGAATTCGGCCACTATCAAATTCCGGATTTTGATACCGGTACACAGAAGCCTGAAAAGTTTTTGCGCGCGCTCTGCGAGACGGGTTTTAAAGAACGCTACGGGAAAAATCCTCCTGAAGAAGCGCGGGAGCGGCTCGAATTCGAGCTGGAGACTATTCATAAAATGGGTTTTGACACTTATTTTTTGATCGTGCACGATTTCATTCGTTATGCCAAAGAAAGTGGCGTGGTGGTGGGGCCCGGGCGTGGAAGCGCGGCCGGTTCCATTATTGCGTACTGTTTGCGCATCACGGAGCTGGATCCTCTCAAATACGGGCTGCTTTTTGAACGATTTTTGAATCCGGAACGTATAAGTATGCCGGATATCGACGTGGATTTTGCGGACAATCGCCGCGACGAAGTGCTTCATTACGTGACTCAAAAATATGGCGAGGATCATGTGGCGCAAATCATTACTTTCGGGACGCTGGCTCCTAAAGCCGCTATTCGTGATGCGGGACGCGCACTGGCTTACCCGTACGGCGAAGTGGACGCGATTGCTAAAAAAGTTCCGGCGGCCATTTTGGGAAAATACGCGCCGCTACAGGAGTCCGTGGAGAAAGATCCTGAACTTTCCAAGCTGTATCAAAGTGACGAACACGCTAAAGAAGTTTTGGACACCGCTATTAAACTCGAGGGAACCATTCGCCAAGTGGGTACGCACGCTTGCGCCGTTATTATTTCCCGCGATCCTCTGGTGCAGCACACGCCCATTCAAAAAGCCACCGGAGAAAAGGAGGGAATCGTGACGCAGTATTCCATGAAACCGTGCGAAGAATTGGGTCTGCTCAAAATGGACTTCCTGGGCCTCAGCAACTTGAGCATTATTGAAACGACGCTGGGAATTTTAAGACGCACGCATCCGGACCTCAAACTCGATCTGGAAAGTCTGCCCATGGACGATGCCAAAACGTACGAGTTGCTCAAACGTGGTGAAACCACCGGAGTTTTTCAATTGGAATCCGGCGGTATGAAACGCTACTTGCGTGAACTCAAACCTACGGAATTCGGCGATATCATCGCCATGGTGTCTCTTTATCGTCCGGGGCCGATGCAATTTATTTCCATCTACATCGACGGCAAGCACGGGAAGAAAAAAGTGACTTATTTACACCCTTCGCTGGAGGCCGTTTTGAAGGAAACTTACGGAATCGCCATTTACCAGGAACAAATTTTGGAAATCGCCAAACGGTTTGCCGGTTTCACCTTGGGGGAAGCCGATTTACTTCGTCGCGCAATCGGTAAAAAAGTAATGAAGGAATTGATGGCGCAACGTCAAAAATTCATCGAAGACGCCGTGAAGCAGGGTAACTCAAAGAAGCTTGCCGAGAAGATTTTTGATGAAGTGATCGAGCCTTTTGCCGGATATGGTTTCAATAAATCCCATGCGGCGTGTTATGCACTCATTGCTTATCAAACCGCGTACCTCAAGGCGCACTATCCCGCTGAATTCATGGCGGCGCTGCTCACGAGCGATGCCGATAACACGGATCGAATCGTGGTGGAAATTGAGGAATGTCGCAACATGGGCATTTCCGTTTTGCCGCCCAATGTGAACGAATCCCGCGGGCACTTCACCGTGGTGGACGACAAAACCATCCGCTTCGGACTCACGGCTATTAAGGGAATGGGCGAAGGCCCCGTGCATGAAATCATCAACACGCGCGAGAAGGAAGGCACTTTCACCAGTTTGGAGAATTTTGCAAAACGCTTGCCGGCCAAATTTCTCAATAAAAAGAGTATCCAATGCCTTGCGTACGCCGGAGCCATGGACGGTCTGGGCGAGCGCGCGGAAATTGCCGCCAATTACGATGAAATCAGCAACTATGCAAAAAATATCCAGGCTTCTCTTTCCGAAGGTCAAACGGACATTTTTGGAGTGATTTCCGATTCCGACACCGGCAATCTAAAACTTAATCCCGTGCCCGCCGCCGACAGCAGCCAGCGTTTCAAATGGGAGAAAGAATACGTGGGGCTTTACATCAGCGGTCATCCGCTTCAGGGTCTCAAGCGTTATTTTCAAGGGAAGGGGCAGCTCATCGGCAACCTCAACGAAAAACTCGTCGATAAAAAAATCAAAATCACCGGTTTGGTGGCTCAACTTCGCAAAGTGATGACCAAGTCCGGTCGTTACATGGCCATGGGCGAAATCGAGGACCCGACGGCTCGCGTGAATTTTGTGCTTTTCCCTCAGGCTTACGACAAAAATGGAGCCCTGCTCGACGCCGATAAGGTTTATTCCATGGAAGGCCGTCTCGACATGCGTGGCGAAGATTTTCAGGTGATAGTGGAGCAGCTCAAACCTCTTTCTCTGGATACCATCCTTCACTCCGCCCAGGAAAATGACCTTTTTGACCCTACCGAGCACATCGTGGGCGTGCCTCCCCTACGAAGTGAAGGGAGGGAGGCAGAACAGGAACAAACTGGGCTCCGCCCAGGGGAAGAAGGTGAAGTTGTCGGCCCAACTATTATTAAGCTCGAAG
>JBAZQU010000046.1:0-5749 GCA_041645035.1 Candidatus Altimarinota bacterium
AGTTTCCGCGTTTTAGCCAAAACCCACATAAGTTTGCTGACAGTGGCCTCGGTGGTCATATCACCGCCGGAAATAGCGCCGGCCTTATGAGCAAGGTAACCGGCCGCGTAAGAAGTGAGGTTAGTCGTGCCTTCTTCCATTTGGCTTTGTATGACAACAGGTATACTCAAATCAGTGGCCTTTTCAATCTTGGAAACAATGGAATTTTCCCCAGACGAAGGAACATTCCCGGGGCCAAACCCCTCCAGCACGATGCCGTGAGCGCCGCGCTCTAAAACCTTATCGATGATTCCTGGATCGAAGCCGGGATAAAGTTTGAGTAGTGAAATTTTTGAATCAAACTTGGGGAAGTAGGCGAGCTTTCTATTCCTGCGTTTTTTTCTCCATTTCTTCAAGTGGATGGGGCGCCCTAACTCACCTAAGTCCGGAAAATTAGGGGAGTGGAAAAAAGCGGAGAATGATTCACGATATTTTTTTGCTCGGTTTCCTCTCAAGATTTTATCTGACAAAACGATGCACACTTCCGCCAGGTCCAAGGTGGCGCTCAAGCAGGCGTAAATTAAATTGTTCCTACCGTCTGATCCAATTTCGTTCAATGGGATGAGAGAACCCGTCAAAACCACCGGCTTGTTTAGGCCTTGAAGTGCATAAGAAAGTGCGCTTGCAGTATAGGCCATGGTGTCGGTTCCATGTGCGATCACGAAACCGTCGTAAGAATCATAAAATTTATAAATGGTCTCCGCTATTTTCGTCCAAAGAGCGGGAGTCATGTTGGAGCTATCCACATTGACCAAAAACTTGTAGTCGAGCTGAAGCTGGGTTTGAATCTCCGGAACTATTCGGATTAAATCGGAAGCTTCGCGAGCGGGTTCCAGCACTCCGGTCTTGGGATTTCGTACCATTCCAATGGTCCCCCCACAAAAGAGAAGACAAATCTTTGGTTTTTTCATGCGCCAATGATAACATGCGAAAGAAAAAATTCACCCCGATTTATGTTCAGACCTGTTGATCCCAAAACTCATCTGCCTGAAATTGAGCACAAGCACGTCGAATTTTGGAAACGGAAGAATATTTTTGAACGAAGTGTAGAACAGCGCAAAGGACGGCCAAAGTTTGTGTTTTTTGACGGCCCTCCCTTTGCCAACGGTCTGCCGCATTACGGACATATTTTAACCCAATCTCTTAAAGACGCCGTGACCCGTTATTTCGCCATGCAAGGCTTCTACGTTCCTCGTACCAATGGTTGGGATTGTCACGGACTGCCGGTGGAATATGAGGTTGAGAAAGAACTTGGATTGAACGGGCGCAAAGATATCGAAAAGTTGGGTGTTGAAAAATTCAACACTAAATGCCGCGAAAGCGTTTTCCGTTACACGGTGCAATGGAATGAACTTTTTGAACGTCTGGCGCGTTGGGTGGACACGGAACACGGTTATGCCACCTTGAATTCCGATTATATGGAATCCATTTGGTGGGTTTTCAAACAAATTTGGGAGAAAGGCATGATTTATCAGGGGCAAAAAGCCATGCAAGTGTGTCCACGTTGCGTGACCCCTCTTTCTAATTTTGAAGTGAGTCAGGGTTATAAGGACGTCACCGACCTTTCAATCATCATGAAATTTGAGCTCGAAGAAGAACCTAACACTTACTTTCTCGCTTGGACTACCACGCCATGGAGTTCCCTTTCTGTAACCGGTTTAGCAGTAGGGAAGGAACTTGATTATGTAAAAGTGCAGTGTGAGCGGGAAAAATACATTGTGGCGCAAAAACGAGTGGAATCTTTATTTAAAGATCGAGAATATGAAGTGCTCGAATCTTTTAAAGGAACGGCGCTGCTGGGTAAAAAATATAAGCACATAGTTAAAGAACTGTACGAAAATCCTCAAGTCAAAGAAGCGAAAAAAGTTTTTGAAATTTGCGACGCAAAATACGTGAGTGATGAAGAAGGAACCGGAATTGTGACTATCAACGGTGCCTTTGGGGAAGTGGACATGGAATCGGCGCAGCGACATGGCCTGCCCATTATTGTGAACGTAAGTATGGACGGACACTTTGACGATCAAATTCCGGAGTTCGCAGGGAAGTATGTGAAAACTCAGGAGCAAAACATCGCGAAATATTTGGAGGAGCGGGGACTTCTTTTTAAAAGTGAAAATTTCCGTCACAGCTACCCGCACTGTTGGCGTTGTGACACGCCGCTGCTCAATTACGCCACCAAAGCATGGTTCGTTCGGGTGACGGATATTAAAGAGCGACTTCAAAAGAATAATAAAAAAATTCACTGGCAGCCGGCGCATATTAAGGATGGCCGTTTTGGAAAGTGGCTGGAAAATGTGCGTGATTGGAATATTTCCCGCAATCGATTCTGGGGAACCCCGATGCCCATTTGGGAATGCAGTTCTTGCAGTAAGCAAGTCTGTATCGGCTCCGTGGAAGAACTCAAAAAAATGAGTGGCGGCCGCCTGCCCATCCGAGACGGCGAACTTGATCTTCATAAGCCCTACATCGATGAAATCAAGCTGACCTGTCCGGATTGCAGCGCAGAAATGAGCCGCATTTCCGAGGTGCTCGATTGTTGGTTCGAATCCGGAGCCATGCCTTATGCTCAGCTTCACTATCCTTTTGAAAACAAGGAGGAATTCGAGAAAAATTTTCCGGCCAATTTTATTGCCGAGGGGCTCGATCAAACTCGCGGATGGTTCTACACCCTGCACGTGCTTTCAACTATTCTCTTCGACGAACCGGCTTTTAAGAATGTGATCGTGAATGGAATTTTGCTGGCCGCGGACGGAGAAAAGCTTTCCAAACGCAAAAAAAACTACCCCGACCCCAAACTTCTGTTTGAAGAAAAAGGTGTGGACACTCTGCGCATGTTTCTTTACACCTCCACCGCACCGCTCGCCGAGGATGTGCGCTTTTCCGAACAGCACGTGGACGACTTACTCAAAAAATTCACACTCACGCTTTGGAATACTTATAGTTTCTTTGTGACTTATGCGAACATTGATAAATTTGAAGCTCAAGCTGGGCCCTTTGAGCCCAAACATAAGCTCGACCAATGGATTCTTTCCTATCTAAATACACTCACGCAGGAAGTGACGGAGAATATGGAAGACTATAATCTCACCAAGGCCACGCGCCCTCTGGTGGAGTTTGTTGATCATCTTTCCAATTGGTATGTACGTCGCAGTCGTCGTCGTTTCTGGAAATCCGAAAATGACGCCGACAAATGGGAGGCCTATCAAACCCTGCACACTGTGTTGGTGCAATTTTCTCAATTGCTCGCGCCTTTTATGCCCTTTCTGGCGGATGAAATTTATCGAAACCTAACGCACGACGTGCGTACTGAAGAGTCCGTGCATCTTACCGACTGGCCCAAGGCCAATAAAAAACTTATCGATAGCGCGCTCAACGAAGAAGTGGCGCTGGCCCGTCGCATTGTAAACTTGGGGCATGCCATTCGTGGAAAGAAAAAAATTCGTGTTCGTCAGCCGCTCGCAAAAGTGGTGGTGGGCTTGCCCGCATCGGTGGACCCCAAGGCGGTTTTATTACAAAAAGACGTAATTTTAGAGGAGCTCAACGTGAAAGAGCTCGAACTTCTGAAGGACGCAGGTGAGTTGGCCGATTTTGTGGTGCTGCCCAATGCCAAACTCCTCGGCCCTAAATACGGGAAGGACGTGCAGAAAATCATTCAAGAATCTAAAGCCGGAAACTTTAAGATTTTGGAAGACGGACAAGTGGAAGTGGCCGGATTTACTTTGGAACCCTCCGAAGTGGAAATGGCCTATCAGGGCAAGCCCGGTGTGGATATCGAATCAGAAGATGGCGTTGTTGTCTCGCTGGACCTCGAAATAACCGACGAACTTTACTTGGAGGGACTGATGCGTGAGATGGTTCGTGCCGTTCAGGATTTGCGCAAAGAAGCGGGCTTTGAAGTGAGCGATCACATCCAACTTCTCATCAAAACGGATGGAAAACTGGAAGCAGCCGTGACTCAGTTTGCAGATGTCATTAAACAGGAAACGCTGGCGGATGAACTGGAGCAAAGTGGTGACTTGGAGTGGGACAGTGAAAAAGATTTCGAAATAGAGGGAATGTCTGCTAAACTGGCCGTTAGAAAAGTTAATAATTAAAGCAGAAGCGAAGCGGATGCGAGCCGAGGCGAGTGCCTACGGCCTAAGCGATAACGTGGCGTAAGCCACACCAATATTATGCCTATGCGTATTTTAGTCACCATTCTCGTCAACGCACTGGCTTTGTTTTTGGTAAGCAAACTTCTCCCCGGATTCACCTTTGAAGGAGGTTGGCTCACACCCGTCATTGTTGCAGCCATACTCACGGTGCTCAACTTTATTGTAAAACCAATCTTAAAATTTCTCTCTTTCCCCTTGGTTTTCCTTACGGGAGGACTTTTTTTGATTGTTCTCAATGCCTTTATGCTATTTCTGGCCGACTACTTATTGGCCGTTATGGATTTTGAAGGCATGAACCTCGTGGTAGACGGTATCTTGACCTATGTGCTCGCAGCGGTTATCTTTGGCATAGCCAACTGGCTCATTCATTGGTTCTTAAAAGACGAATAACATGCAAACCACAATACTTATCGCTCAGATCGTCGCATCTATACTGCTCGCCCTTTTGATCCTCATCCAGGAACGCGGAAGCGGGCTTGGAGAGGGAATCGCCGGAGTAGGTGGAATGACTATTCAAACCCAGAAACGTGGGGCTGAAAAAGTACTCGCAAATCTAACCGTTGGTATGATCGTGGTTTTTCTGGTACTTTCCCTTTCCCTTAACTTCGTTCAATGAATCTCTTCTCTCGAACCTTTCATTCCTTCACGCAAAAGGAAAAGGTGCTCAGTTTTTTCCTGCTCGGAATTTTTTTAGCCAGTTTCCTTGCCATTATTTTCTGGAATGATCAAAATTTTGGGGGAGGGAAGAAGACCTATAGTGAAGGACTTGTGGGCGAGATTACCCACCTGAACCCGGTTTTCACCGAATTCAGCGAAGCGGACGCGGACATCTCCAGCCTTATTTTCTCCGGTCTGGTGAAATACAACGCCCTCACGGGGCAATTTGAAGAAGACCTTGCCACGCACACTTTAAGCGAAGACCAGTTGACCTATACTTTCACCCTTAAAAACGATGTTTTTTGGCACGACGGAGAAGCGGTAACTGCAGACGATATTTATTTTACCTACGCCACGGTTATTCAAAGCTCGGATTTTGGCAATCCTATCTTAAAATCCAACTTGGACGGGGTAAGGATCGAACAGGTAAATTCTCGTACGGTAAGTTTTACGGTTCCTTCACCCAATTCATTCTTTTTTAGCGCTCTAACGGTGGGTCTTTTGCCGGAACACATTCTGAAGGACATCCCCGTAGCCGAACTGGATACGGCTGATTTCAATCAACTCCCCGTCGGAACCGGACCCTATCAGGTGCTGAATCCTTACGAAATCAACGACGATGGCTCCACCTCGGTGACCTTGGAACTTTTTCCTCAGTATACCGGAAACGTTCCCAACATTGAGAGCATCCATTTTGTGGCTTACCCCACCATTACCGACCTCGTTGAAAATCGCGCGGTTTGGAACGGCGCTGCGCGCATACGCCAAAGTTTGCTCGATGAAATGGATCTCAAAAATCTCGTGACCTATCAGTACGAGCTTCCTCAATACACCGCCCTCTTCTTCAACACGGACTCCGTTTTCTTGGACGAGAAGTTGGAACGCCTGGGAATGTCCAA
>JBAZQU010000047.1:0-5376 GCA_041645035.1 Candidatus Altimarinota bacterium
TGGCGATGGCGGTGGAGGTGACGGCATTGGCAGCAATGGCGTCGCTGGTAACAGAGCCAGTTCCCATCTTGGCCGCAGTTATCTTGCCGCTGCCGATGGTTGGGCTTGGGTAAGTGCCGGTTAGATCCCCACCAGCATTGCCTGAAGGAGCGACGCTGGTTAAACCAGAACCATTCCCCACAAAAGCGGCTGCTGTTACTGTGCCGGTAGTGTTAATCGCTGTTGATCCGCCGATTGTTCCAGAAGTAATTGCTCCCCCAGAAACTTTGCCGGCGGTTGAGATCGTGGCCAGGTTAGAATCGGGCAGGGCGCCGGTAACTTGCGAAGTTAGATCAACTTTATTGGTGGCAGTTGAGACAGTATTCCAATCCTGCGTGCCGGTGTGGTTGGCGCGGCTAAGATAGTAACTGCCGGGCTGGCTTTCAAGCGAAGTGGCGTTAGAAGCGGTGACGTTGGTCAGGCCGGAGCCGTTGCCTTCAAAATTAGTCGCTTTGATTATTCCGGCAACCTCCAGTGTTCTTGAGGGACTGGTCGTGCCGATGCCGACGTTGCCGGTCTGTTGAATTGCCACTTTAGTTACGCCGCCCGCCTGCAGGTCTAAAATATCACCGGTTGAGGTTGCCCCGATTTGATTGACTATCAAAGAAGGATTCGCATCGTTAATATTTCTATTAATAGTTGTCCCGGTATTTTGAGTAAGTACCTGTGAGTTATTTCCAGTCGACAAATTCCGTAAACCATTGTTAGAATATATAGCCCCGGTCCCCGGGTCTATTAAAACTGAATTCGCTCCAGAAGCATAAATCACTCCATTCACCTGCAAAGGATACGTTGGGCTCGTCGTTCCGATGCCGACATTGCCGGCCTTGGCGATATACAGCGCTTCGCGGGTGTTCGAATCGGTCCTTATCCGTAAGGCGGAATCCGCTGTTCCGGCGTCTATGGAGAGCGTACCGGTCATGGTGTCGCCGGCCTTGAGGACCCTTGTTGTGTCGGAAACGTTGGTCAGGCCGGAGCCGTTGCCGGAGAAGGCGGCGGCGGTGATAGTGCCGGTGGTATTGATTGCCGTTGAACCACCGATGGTGCCGGAGGTTATGGCACTGCCGGAAACTTTACCAGCGGTTGAGATCGTGGCCAGGTTTGAATCGGGGAGGGCGCCGGTAACTTTGGTGGTTAGATCAACCGCATTGTTGGCGATGGCGGTGGAGGTGACGGCATTAGCGGCTATGGCATCACTGGTGATTGAACCAGTCGCCATTTTAGCTGCGGTTATTTTCCCACTGCCGATGGTTGGGCTTGGGTAGGTACCGGTTAAATCGCCACCGGCGTTGCCGGAAGGAGCGACGTTGGTTAATGCGGAGCCATTGCCGGAGAAAGCAGTCGCGGTAACTGTTCCCGTTACGTTGATCCCGGCGTTGGCCGTTAAAAGGCCGGTCATCGTGTCGCCGGCTTTCTGGACGTAATTTGCCGGCGTTGCGGCGGTGGTCTGGATGGTTGTGTCGGGGAATTTGACGCCGCCAACCGTTGTTTCGATCGTGCCCGCGACGGTCAGTTTTTGTCTCGATTCCGTTGTGCCGATGCTGACGTTGCCGGCTACTATCAAGCTGTTCCCTGTTTGATTGGCGGAAGGATCAAGGTAGTAAGCGCCGTTGTTGTAGTCGAAATAAATTGGCGAAACCACCGACGTTCTCGCTAAAGCCGACCCGTTAACATCCAGTGGATAGGTCGGTGCCGTTGTGCCGATGCCGACCCGGTGATTCGCGGCATCAACATAAAGTGTATTCGTGTCCACGGCCAGGCCTTTGCCCGCGTCAATCGTCAACGTCCCGGTCATGGTGTCGCCGGCTTTGAGGACTTTCGTTGTGTCGGAAACGTTGGTCAGGCCCGAACCATTGCCGGAGAAAGCTCCGGCGGTAACAGTGCCGGTAGTGTTAATTGCCGTTGAGCCGCCGATCGTGCCGGAAGTAATTGCCCCTCCGGAAACTTTGCCGGCGGTGGTTATGGTAGCCAAATTAGAATCGGGGAGGGCGCCGGTAACTTTGGTGGTTAAGTCAACAGCGTTGTTGGCGATGGCAGTGGAGGTGACGGCATTAGCGGCGATAGCATCACTGGTGATTGACCCGGTTCCCATCTTGGCGGCGGTTATTTTCCCGCTGCCGATGGTTGGACTTGGGTAAGTGCCGGTTAGATCGCCGCCGGCATTGCCGGAAGGAGCGACGCTGGTTAAACCAGAACCATTCCCCACAAAAGCTGCTGCAGTAACAGTGCCGGTTGTGTTGATGGCCGTTGATCCGCCGATAGTACCGGAGGTAATTGCCCCTCCCGAAACTTTACCGGCGGTTGTGATCGTCGCCAAGTTTGAATCGGGAAGGGCGCCGGTTACTTTAGTGGTTAAATCAACAGCGTTGGCGGCAATGGCAGTGGAGGTGACGGCAGAGGCGGCGATAGCTCCGGCAGTAACAGCTCCGGTGGTAAGTTTAGAAGCGTCGATGGCTCCGGCGGCAATGTTGGAACCGGGCAGAGCTCCCGTTACCTGTGAAGTTAGATCAACTTTATTGGTCGTAGTTGAAACAGTATTCCAATCCTGCGTGCCGGTGTGGTTGGCGCGGCTAAGATAGTAACTGCCAGGCTGGCTTTCCAGTGAAGTCGCGTTGGAAGCGGTTACGCCGGTCAAGCCGGCGCCGTTGCCGGAAAAAGCTCCAGCGGTAACAGTGCCGGTCGTATTAATCGCTGTTGAACCGCCGATCGTGCCGGAAGTAATTGCCCCTCCAGAAACTTTGCCGGCGGTAGAGATCGTGTTGAGGGCGGAGTCGGGGATATTGGTCAGGCCTGAACCATCGCCGGTATATTTCAGCGCCGTTACTTGCCCTTGGCTGTTTACTTCAAAAGTCGGAGTAGTGTCGCTTAAGACACGATAGACTCTGATCGAAGAAAGACCTTCAACTTCAACGCTGGGCCTGATGGTTAGCGCGACTGTTGTGGGCCCATGCTTGATTTGCTGAACATTAAAGTTAGTTGTTGTGGCTTCCACCGTAACTGCTTGGCCTCTGACCCAAAGATTGCCGTTGATCACCGCGTTGTTGGCAGTCAGATTTCCGGTTGTGTCTATGACTGTATTGCCGCCGATGGTGCCCGAAGTGATAGCACTGCCGGAAACTTTCCCGGCCGTAGTTATCGTGGCTAAATTTGAATCGGGAAGGGCGCCGGTAACTTTAGTAGTTAAATCAACTGCGTTGTTGGCGATGGCGGTGGAGGTGACGGCATTGGCAGCAATGGCATCGCTGGTGACAGAGCCCGTTCCTATCTTGGCCGCAGTTATTTTGCCGCTGCCGATAGTTGGACTGGGATAGGTGCCGGTTAGATCTCCGCCGGCATTGCCTGAAGGAGCGACGCTGGTTAAGCCAGAACCATTCCCCACAAAAGCCGCCGCGGTAACGGTGCCGGTTGTATTAATGGCCGTCGAGCCGCCGATGGTGCCGGAGGTAATGGCTCCTCCGGAAACTTTGCCGGCGGTTGAGATCGTGGCCAGGTTAGAATCGGGAAGGGCGCCGGTAACTTGCGAAGTTAGATCAACTTTATTGGTGGCAGTCGAAACAGTGTTCCAATCCTGCGTGCCGGTGTGATTGGCGCGGCTAAGATAGTAACTGCCGGGTTGGCTTTCCAGTGAAGTGGCGTTAGAAGCGGTGACGTTGGTCAGACCGGAACCGTCGCCTTCAAAATTAGTTGCTTTGATTATTCCGGCAACTTCCAGGGTTCTTGAAGGACTCGTCGTGCCGATGCCGACATAGCCGCCGTTTGTAATTCTCATCATTTCAACATCTGTTGTACCTACAAATTTAATTTGGGTTGCTCCAGACGCAACCTTGAACTGTGATATTTCACTTTCGTAAGCAAGAAACGAGAGATTGTTACCCTTACGCTTGAAACCTCCATCAACTGCCGTGCCTTGAATTTTTAATATATAGGCACCGTCAGCTACTCCACTATGATTTACCTCAAGTGGAGCTCCCGGCGTCGTCGTCCCGATGCCGACTTTGCCGGTCTTAGAGATATAGAGCGCTTCGCGGGTGTTCGAATCGGTCCTTATCCGTAAGGCGGGGTCAGACGTTCCAGCGTCTATGGAGAGCGTGCCGGTCATGGTATCACCGGCTTTGAGGACCCTTGTTGTGTCTGAAACATTAGTTAGAGCTGAACCGTTGCCGGAGAAAGCTCCGGCGGTGATCGTGCCGGTGGTGTTAATAGCTGTTGATCCGCCGATAGTCCCGGAAGTGATGGCGCTGCCGGAAACTTTCCCGGCCGTAGTTATCGTGGCTAAATTGGAATCGGGAAGGGCGCCGGTTACTTTAGTGGTTAAATCAACCGCGTTGGCGGCAATGGCAGTGGAGGTGACAGCATTGGCGGCTATGGCATCGCTGGTAACAGATCCCGTGCCCATCTTGGCCGCAGTTATTTTGCCGCTGCCGATAGTTGGACTGGGATAGGTGCCGGTTAGATCTCCGCCGGCATTGCCTGAAGGAGCGACGCTGGTTAAGCCAGAACCATTCCCCACAAAAGCCGCCGCGGTAACGGTGCCGGTTGTATTAATGGCCGTCGAGCCGCCGATGGTGCCGGAGGTAATGGCTCCTCCGGAAACTTTGCCGGCGGTTGTGATCGTGGCTAAATTGGAATCGGGGAGGGCGCCGGTTACTTTAGTGGTTAAATCAACCGCGTTGGCGGCAATGGCAGTGGAGGTGACAGCATTGGCGGCTATGGCATCGCTGGTAACAGATCCCGTGCCCATCTTGGCCGCAGTTATTTTGCCGCTGCCAATGGTTGGACTTGGGTAGGTGCCGGTTAGATCACCGCCGGCATTGCCTGAAGGAGCGACGTTAGTTAAGGCGGAACCGTTGCCGGAGAAAGCAGTTGCGGTAACTGTGCCCGTTACGTTGATCCCCGCGTTGGCAGTTAAAAGACCGGTCATGGTATCGCCGGCTTTCTGGACGTAATTTGCCGGTGTTGCGGCAGTCGTCTGGATGGTAGTGTCAGGGAACTTAACCCCGCCGGTGGTTGTTTCGATCGTCCCCACGACGCTTAATTTTTGTCTTGATTCCGTCGTGCCGATGCTGACGTTGCCGGCTGCTATCAAGCTGTTTCCTGTTTGATTGGCGGAAGGATCAAGGTAGTAAGCGCCGTTGTTGTAGTCAAAATAAATTGGCGAAACCACCGACGTTCTCGCTAAAGCCGACCCGTTAACATCCAGTGGATATGTCGGTGCCGTCGTGCCGACGCCGACGTTGCCGGCCTTAGAGATGTACAGCGCTTCGCGGGTGTTTGAATCGGTCCTTATCCGTAAGGCGGGATCCGCTGTCCCGGCATCTATGGACAGCGTCCCGGTCA
>JBAZQU010000028.1:0-13592 GCA_041645035.1 Candidatus Altimarinota bacterium
TTGTTTCGGAAAAAGAGGGGCAATAAGGTTAAATTGTTCCTCTGTAAGCATGTGATACATAGCGTGGCGGGTTAAAGTAACACCACTCTATCACACAATATTTTTTATGTTAACAGCACCTAGGAAGGAGTTTTCTGAATCATGCATGAAGAAAGCGACGCTCCTAGCTGAGTCGATGCAGGAAAGTCTTTCTAACTCTGTTTAGGAATTTTGCAGTTCACGTCTAAACCCTACCAGTAGTTGATTCACATTCGGTGAGCCACTATGCTTTCGCAATTCGCTACTTTTCTGTCAAAGAGTTTTGCACAATTGGGCCTTGCGAGTTTTGCACAATTCAATTTAGTATGAGCATCCAATTTCCCCCTTCGTATGGAAGCAGTACTTCCTGGGCAAGACCTCTGGCTTCGTATCCTTGAAAAGGTTGAAGCGGAAGTCAAACGCCCTCATTTTCTAACTTGGTTTCAAAACACCGCGCTGCTGTCTTTTCACGATGGTCTACTGGTCATTGGGGTACCAAATATTTTTGCAAAAGACTGGCTGGAAAATAAAATCGGAGCTCAGCTTATGGAAGCGATCAAGGCCATCAATCCGGAAGTGCGTGAAATTATGATTGAAGTGGATCCGCATCTGGGCCTACCGGATGACTCTCGCGGCGTGGACGTGAATAAGACTTTTGGTGGAAAAAAGACTCGTAAATTACCCGGTAGACAAGAAGTCCGCTTGCTCGAGGGAATTTCCAGCAAATGTCTCAACCCTAAATACAATTTGCAAAATTTTGTAGTGGGACCCAGTAACCGCTTGGCGCATGCCGCCTCGCTCGCGGTGGGGATGAGCCCCGGCTCCATTTATAATCCTTTGTTTGTGTACGGCGGTGTAGGACTCGGGAAAACCCATCTTTTACAAGCAACCGGTAATGAAATCCTTCGCAACGATCCTGACAAAGTGGTGGTTTACATGACCAGCGAACGTTTCACCAACGAGATTGTGGAGGCCATTGGGAAACGTAACTCCAAAGAATTCAAAGATCGCTACCGCCGTGTGGACTGCCTCATCATCGACGACATTCAGTTTCTCGCTAATAAAGACCGCACGCAGGAGGAATTTTTTCATACCTTCAATGAACTTTATGATAATGGGAAACAAATCATCATCAGTTCCGATCGTCCGCCCAAGGAACTCGATTCCCTGCAGGATCGCCTGGTGAGTCGCTTCGAAATGGGCATGATTGTGGATGTGCAGTTCCCCGATTACGAAACGCGTTTGGCCATTTTGCATGCCAAGTGCCGCGACCATGAGGTACTCATTCATTCGGAAGTTTTGGAATTCATCGCCATGAATGTGCACGACAGCGTTCGTGAGCTCGAAGGCGTACTCATCCAAGCCATTGCACAGGCGGAGCTTGAACATTCCACTCCCACGGTGCGCAGTGTTGCAAAAATTATCAAAAAGCTCGGACGAGATACAAATTTTCAGACAGATACTCTTGAGAGCACGCGTAGTTTGCATCCGGAGGATGTTATAGATATTGTGAGCCGTTATTTCCGCCTTCCCGCTGAAGAACTTTTAGGTGAGTCCCGCAAAAGCGGCGTCATCGTTCCGCGCCAAGTCACCATGTATTTGCTGCGTAACGAACTCAATTTAGCCTTCGAACAGATTGGATCCGAGTGCGGTGGTAAAAATCACACCACCGTTATGCACGCATGTATGAAGGTTGAAAAACAACTAAAGAAAGATAAAAACTTGCTTCGCGACGTAAATTCCATTAAGAAGGAGATGGGATTATAGTTTACACATCGGCTTGATGAATTACACCTACTATCGTCGCTACCAGCCTTCCAAGAAAAGAAACAGTGGTTTTAAGTCTTTTTTCTGGCTCGTTATAATTTTGGTTGTTATTTTACTCGTGCTTCGCGCTTGCATTTCCATTGCCGGATCCATGCTTGAGGAAAAAAAGGACGAGGCCACTCTCACTCTCTACAAAGGGGACGCCGAGGTTTTGGAATGGGGGCAGACGGAAGTTGAGGAAGCGTCTGATGCGCAGTTGATTTTGGAGGGCGATCAAGTGAACACTTTGGCGAACAGTTGGGCTACGTTGGAATTTTATGATGGGAGCAAAATTCGTCTGGATCAAAACACCAAGCTTGTGCTTACCGAAGTAAATAGCGTGGAAGAAAGTGAGCAGGTGCTTTTGGAGCTCATCGAGGGCCGCATTTGGATTTATCATGAGCTGGAAAACGAACAGAGCCTCGATATTCAGGTCAATACCGCTGTGATGGATATTCAGTCCGTGCAGGGACAGTACTTACTTGCTCATCAGGGCGAGCAGGAAGCACTCTTTGTTTATGAAGGTCCCGTGACGGTTGAATACATGGATCGCAGCGGTGAAGCCCGCGTGATTGAAACCATGGTACTTAAAGGTGGCGAGATGAGTCTGCTCGATGAAACCACTCAAGCCGCCCTTCAGGCACGTGAAAACGTTACGTTGGTAGAGCCCGTTCGTGAGGACATGTTCACCGATTCTTTTGTACGCTGGAGCAAGGGCGAGGCGGTGGAGGAGGAGCCCGTGGTGGAAAGTGAAGTAATTTCGGATGAAGAGGTAGTAGAGGAAGTGGTAACGGAAGATCCTGTAGTTGTGGAGGAACCCGTGATCGAGCCGGAAATTACTACCGGACTTAAAATTTCTATTATTTCTCCTGCCTCCGGTTCCACCATTCAAAAAGACGCCATCGCCCTTGAAGGGCAAATTTTATCCGGAATGGCCAGCACGGTTACCGTGACCTGGTCCGGAAATGGAGTGCCTTATACCTTGAGCGGCTTCACGGCCGGCAACGGAACCTTTCGCTATGTGGCGGACACTGATTATGCAAACTATTCCGTGGGTTCCAACACGTACACCATTGTGGCTTACGATGAAAACGGCCAGCCGAGCAATACGGTGGTGATTACTTTGAATGCTGAGTTTTAGGGCTAATCCGAAGAATAACGCCCGCACCAAAGGTTGAGCTTTATGTAGAACAGATCCTTTAAAGTTATGAAGGCGTCTTTTATCGGCCTCACTCTGCTTTCCGAGGAATTGAACCAGCTTACAGGTACTTCTACTACCTTGTAGCCCAATAAATTCGCAACGACAAGAACTTCCATATCAAAACCAAACCTTTTCACTTTCTGCATGGAAAATATTTCCTTGGCGGCTTGATGTGTAAAAAGTTTAAAACCACACTGAGTGTCTTTTATTCCATCTATAAGAAAAATTGAAATGAGAAAATTCCCCATTCGTCCAACGAGAATTCTCCACTTTGACTGTTTTATCTTTACATCACTATCCGGCAGATAACGAGAGCCAATGGCAAGACTCACATCATTTTGCTTTAGAGCATGAAGAAGTTTTCCATACTCCTCAATAGGAGTGGAGTTGTCGGCATCCGTAAAAAGAATATATTCCCCACGACTCATTTGTATTCCCTGTTTGATAGCATGACCTTTACCGTTGTTGAATTTACAAGAAAAGAGATAAAGGTTCTTTATAGTTTTTTTACAAACCTCAACAAGTTCATTAGTGCTATCCTTACTTCCATCGCTCACTACAATGATTTCTGCAGATAGTCTGTTCCTCTCTATATGATCATTGATCATTAGCAACGTAGCCTTGATCCGATTCTCTTCATTGTAAGCGGGGATGACGATCGACAGTTCAAAGCGAAACTTTTCAGGTATGGTTGGTTCTTTTTTGTTGCTCTTAAATGTCCACAGTTTGTTTCCAAGAAAATTCCATGTCAGCACTATCCCGGACGAAAGAATTTTGGCCAGCATGTACCATAGACCGAGAATGTTAACAAAAAAGACCATAGACGTAAGCGTCAGGCCGAGCCCCACCAGTGACACTACGAGGAATTTAATAAATAGCTTTCGGTAGTTTAGCGATTTGTTTTTAAATGTCCATAATTTGTTGAGGAGGAAGTTGTTCACTACAGCAAGGAAGAACGAAAACGTTGCGCCCAGCAGTACAGGGAGCTTAAAATATTCAACAAAAATGTAGAGTGCGGCAAGGTCAACAAAAGTTCCTGTCGCTCCAACGATACAGTACTTTATAAACGGTAGAAATTTTTTGATTAGGCTCTCCATCGATTTTAAGTTGCGCACAGGATAACACACCTATTCCCCCTCTCAAAAGTCGATTGCAAGACAGTCTTTATCTGATAGACTCATCACCATGAGTGTGCTGGATTTTATTAGCTACGTTCTATTAAATTCTTTTCTCTTGGCGAACGCTTTTAGCCTAAGAATGCTTTTCTCCAGGAGGGCTACGGTAAATTCCGCTTTTATTTTAGACTCCGGTGTTCTTGCCTGTTTTCTTATTCTTGTTTTTTGTTTTTCCTTGGGGACTTTAGGCGCTTTAACTTTTTTGAACTTACTCCTTCTTAATATTGTTTTATTTGGAGCTTTCATCTTGCTCATCAAGAAAAAGAAAATTCAAATCGACGGATGGGACCTAACTAAAGAAAAGCTAAAGAAAATTACACCTTATCTTTTAGTATGTCTCCCCATTCTCCTCGTACTACTCCATCAAATTTTTAATACTTCGCTTCAGATGGTGAGTGAGGTAGATGCTCAGCTCTACCATCTACCTTTTGCCGTGACTTGGCTTCAGAATCACGACACTTTTTCCGTTTTTTATAGTGCTTTTGCGGGACCAATCGGGTATTACCCTGGGAATCACGAAATATTCTTGTTGTGGAATATTTTGCCCTTTGGGTCTGATATTTTAGCTAATTTTGTGAATATTCCCATTTATTTATTGGTCTTTTTACTAGTATGGAATTTTGGTGAAAAATTAGAAATTGGTATTTACGGGAAAGCTGCTTTTTTAATCCTCCTTTTTTCTTCCCCTTTCTTTTTAAGACAAGCAGTTATCCCCGCAAGTGACGTTTTTCAGGCATTTTTCCTCCTGTGCAGCGTCTACTATATATTTCTGTTGTTTAAGGAAGGGGGCAAACTTCACGCCGTTCTATTTGTTGCTGCCATTTCTATAGCCCTGGGGACAAAGTATTCGGGACTCATCTATTCCCTACCGATTATTTTTTCCTTTCACCTCATTTTTTTCCGAAGATTTAGTCTCGTTTCACATGTTCTTATATTTTCATCTTACTGTTTGGTGGGCGGGTACTTCTATTGGAGAAATTTTATTTTTACGGGCAATCCCATTTTCCCGGTGGGGCTGACAGTGGGGGATTGTTCAGTGTTTAAGGGCTACCTTGGTTATACGGAAAAAGTTACGCAAGAAAGTCTTTGGTATTCCATGGATGCCGCTAATATTTTGAGTGTTCTAAAAAATCACTTAAATTATCTGGGATATCAGGCTCTGCTGTTGCCAGTTGCTTTTGGAGCTTTGCTTCTGGCTTCCATGAAATCTCTTGTTGCTAAGCATTTTTATAAGTCTGGAGTTTACCTTCTCCTATTCCTGTCGATTTCTTTTGCTTTTCTATTTTACCTCCGCGCTCCATGGTCCGATCAAGCAACCAATATTCGCTATGCATCAGTCGTTTATATTTTGCTCTGGGGATTGCTCATCTTTTTCTTAAGAAAAAGACCCAGACTTATTTTGTCCGTCGCAATGCCTATCGCCGTCCTTACAATCGTGAAGATTCTGTTGAATCAAAGCGAAATTTTTCAGTATAGCGATAGAATTAGTTCTTTGTTTGAATGGAATTACTTCATATATCCATCACTCACGATCATTTTTGGTTTGAGCGTTTTGTTCCTCCTATTTGCTTTTAGATTTAAGCGGTTCAGAGCCGTTTACGTGATACTCTTTCTTGTCCTCCATTTTTACTTTCTCAAAATCTCCTTTGCCGAACGAAATGAACTTGGTTTTGCAGATCCGGCAATTAAGGATGGATATTTCCATGAAATCCAAATGGATCATACGGTAGAGATGTTTGAGTGGGTCAAAAATAATCTTCCCGAGGGTGCGAACATTGCTTATGCCAATTTTATTTTTCCCTACCACTTATATGGGAGAGACCTTGGTCGGACAGTCAACTATGTGAATGTTAATACATGCGGATCTTGTGGCTATGCAGATTTTTCCAACTCTCCGGACTCGATTATGGAAGGGAAGGGTTACGATGCGTGGTTAGGCAATCTTAAGTCGCAAGGGAAGGCATACTTTATTTTAGGATTTCTATCAGAGGACATGGCACGATCGCTTCCGGACTTTTTTTACACGTGGACCGAGGAACATCCTCAAAACTTTCAAGAGATCTACAGTAGCGGGAATGGAAGAATTTATAAAATCGTGTATTGAAATCTACCATGAGGGCCTCTTTTTAAATACATTGGTTTGTGGTATAATTAACAGATTGTAATCAAACATAATGACCTGTTCAAAGAAAGACAGAGCTCTTGCATTCTTACCGCTTCTTTTCTTTGGTCTTTTAATTTTTCCTCACAAAAGTCTTGCAGTTCCTCCGCCGGATTTTCTCTTCAATGTGGGAAGTCAAATTGCTTATATATTTTCTTTTGTGGCTATTCTTTTTTCAGCCACGTTTGGAGTGGTGTATCAATACTTGCGTGTTAAATACCATGCGATCAACAAACCCAAACCCGGTAAATTTTTGCTGATTCTATTTTTAATCAGCATCGTGTCTATTGGCGCCGCTTATTTCTACAATGCCAAGCGGCAAGAAGTTGCTTATTTGGATTGGCTGGAAGAGTCTGAAGCACAGAGTAAACAGGCATCTGAAGAGGAAGTTGAAAAGGAGGTTGAAGTGGTGCCGGTGGAAGAAGTGCAGACCTCAGACTTTTGGGAACTCAATAAAGATACGGCGCTGAGTATCAGTAATGAGGAATTTCAGGCTTTGCTCGACAGTGGACGGGAGGATTACCTCGTGCTGGATGCGCGGGAGAATTTAGAAAACGGCTATGGTCACTTTCCGGGATCCACGCATCTGCGTTTCGCGGACATTTATGCCGGGCTTACGGAGGGGCTGCCGAAAGATAAGTTTATTTATGTACTTTGTTGGTCAGGAATACGTGGAAAGGAGACGGTTGAACTTTTGAGGGCGCAAAACCTTGTTGCCGTGTATTTGGAAGGTGGGGCAGACAGTTGGGTGACGGATTACGGTGGGCTTTGGGAAGGGACGGTGAAATTTTCTTCCGTTTATCCGGATTCTGAATATGCTATAACTTATTCAACGGATGAAACTCGCCAAAAGGTGAGTGATGGGGTTATCCTAGTGGATGCCCGTGAACCGGAAAAAATTTCCGTTTCCACCATTGATAGTTACGCCATGCCACTTATGTACACGCCCACAGACGATCTCGAAGCGATGTATGCCTTGATCCCAAGCGGTAGTCGAGTGATCACCATTTGTGATGAGTACACGAACTGTTTTATGGCTAAACTGGTGGGAGTTGAGCTCGAAATTCGCGGGGCTGAATTCTTAGGAAGATACAATCGACCATGGGAATACTAGGAGCAAAATCCAAGAATTTACAAAAGCTTACTGAAGCGGGATTTCCGGTTCCGCAATTTTTCCCCGTTTCTTCCAAACAACTTTCCCAGGATTCTTACGATAAGTTGGCAGAAAAAATTCACTTACAATTAAAGTGTAAGTCTTACGCGGTTCGCTCAAGCGCTCTGGTGGAAGACACGGAAATATCTGCTCGTGCAGGAGAGTTTAAAACGGTGCTCGACGTTCCTCCAAAAGATTTGGCCGATGCTATTTTGGAGCTATGTCAGGATGCTGAGCACAAACTGGGGAATCTGGATCAATTCTCTTTATTGGTCCAGGAGTTTATTGAACCGGATGTTGCCGGAGTATTTTTTACCCATCACCCCGGTGGAGAAAGAGGTTGGGTGCTTGAATATCATTTTGGCCGTGGAGATAAGCTGGTGGGTGGAGAGCTTAAACCCTTTCATAAAAAAGGATACTGGGGCGGTTTCACTCCAAAGGTGGACTTGCCTGCCTTTCATCAAATGTTGAAGACATTCAAATCCATCGAGGAGCTCTTCGCTTTCCCCCAAGATATTGAATGGTGCGTCCAAAAAGGGAAATTTTACATTCTTCAGGCCAGGCCCATCACCGGTCTCAGCAAGGATGTTTTTGAACAATTACGAGGCCTGGAAGAAAGCCTTCCCAAGGGTAATTTTTACTTTGAGAAAACGGAAATTTCCGAAATTGCCCCCAAGCCCGACAAAGAGACCCTTCAGTTGCTTCAATCCATTTATGCAAGAGGAGGTCCTATTCAAAAAGTTTATGAAAAATTTGGCATTACCTACCATGCGCAAAACTTTTTTGAATTATTGAGCGGGGAGCTCTACATAGATAAAGAAGTTGAGTTGAAACCCCTCTTGCCGGCCTATTCGTATTTTAAGAAAGGACTGATTCTTCAGGATCCTAAACTCAAGCACTTTCATGGCCTTTGGGTGACTTTAAAGAATTTGTATAAATTGAACAGGCTTCCAGTTGGTTCCTATAAGGATCATTTTGATCAACTTAAATCACGGTTAAAAGCAAAACCACTCAATGATTTTTTTGAAGACTACCAATTGATTTTTGAAATCAATCTAATCTGCTCCGGTGCTTTGGCTAAGCTCAAACCCATTTTGGCTCGATATAAAGGGACAAGCCTCGCTGAATTACTTAGTTCGGCGGATCGTTTGTTTTCAGATTTACCTCATTTGGATGAAGCGCCAAAGGCTTTGGTGGGAAACTCGTTGGACCTCCAAGACGCCAGCCCGTTTCAGGGCGAGACGAAGCGAAAAATGGTCAAGGTGGTAAGAACAGGAGCAGACTGGGCTTCGCCCAGGAGGTGGCAGGGGCTTTCGGTTTGGGATAAAAAGATTTTGGAGAAACCCGTTCGAGGAGCTCTGGCCTATTTAAAACTGAGAGAATATGCCAGATGGCTTTTAGTGCTGCACACCAATCAGATTCGTCCAAAAGCGAAGCGTAAAAAAGACTACCTGCCGGAGCTCATTTTACCGAACACTTTAACCAGCGTTCCCCTAGAGTCCCACCCTACTCTTCGATGCGTTTCAGCAGGGAAGGTGAAGGCTCGCCTGATGAGCATTGGAGGGGTTAAAAATGGAGAAAAGGGAATTCTTTTAACAAAAATACTCTCCCCCAATCTTGTGGAATTTTTCCCAAACATATCCGGAATTTTGTCTGAGGAAGGTGGTATGCTGTCTCATCTCGCCATCATGGCACGTGAAAAAGGCATCCCGGTTCTTGTTGGTATTGATTCAAGTTTGTTTGAAGCGGGCCAGAAGGTCGAAATGGATGCTACAGGGCAAAAAGTCACTCTAATTTAAATACTCCGCCTTGTTCGCTTCATGTTCGGCGTTGGTTTTTGCGTAGTGGACGTTTCCTTTAGAATCCGTGAGGTAGTAATAGTAATCAGACTCCTCGGGATAAATGGTGGCCATCAAACTTGCGAGACCCGGGTTGCTGATGGGTGTGGGAGGAAGGCCGATGTTTAGACGGGTGTTGTAGGGTGAATCTTCCGCCAAATCTTCGGCACTCAGTTCATTGTCGTCTTGGGTGTAGAGCAGTGTGGCATCGATGCCCAAATACCAGTCGTTGTCGTAGCGTTTCCAAATGATGCCGGCCACAATGGGGAGGTCATCCTCGGTGCGCACTTCGCGTTCCACCATGGAAGCCACGTTCACCACTTCGCTCACCGTGCGTCCGGAAGCCTCGATGGCGACAGTCATTTCATCCGTGAGTTTAGAGTCGAAATTTTGCAGCATCATGTTGATGAGGTTTTCGCTGCTGAAGGTGGCGCTGTCTATAAAATAGGTATCAGGGAAAAGGTAGCCCTCCAAGCTTTCGTCCTTTCCCAGGAAATCGTAATCAAAGGTGCACTCTTTGGCACACTCTTCAAAAGCTCCGGCTCCAATCAGCCCCATCTCCGTAAGCTCGGTGTCCATGTCGGCTATGGTCCAGCCTTCAATGGCGGTGAAAGCGAGTTCGCCGGTTCCTTCGGTGGTGAGCACGGTGATCACTTCGCGCAGTGTCATCCCCGGGCTTAGCACAAAACGTCCGTAGCGCAGACTACCATCGAGCTCCTCACTCTTTACCGTACGTACAAAACTTTTATTACTCACAATTAGGTCGGCGTCTTCCAAATCGTCAGCGATGTGCTCGGCGGTGGAGCCTTTTTCAATTTCAAATACAACTTTCTCCGTGCTGCCGCTCTCCACGGCTTCGTTCAAATCCTGGCGCCAAAAAGGCTCCCACACGTTCCAAATCACCACGAGGGCGATACACAAGAAAAGGAGTTGAAGTAATCGTTTTTCCATAGAGTAAATTATTTTTGTTCGCCTTCAGGCATTCCGGGCATATTCATGCCGAGGTCTCCCATCATCCCGCGCATTTTTTCCGCCGCAATTTCTTGAGATTTTTTGACAGCTTTATTGAAGACCGTGAGCAGGTCGGCCTGAAGCTTTACTTGATTTCCCGCGCTGAGTAGTTCCAGGGAGATACGTACTTCCACCACTTCCTGTTCTCCATTGATTACGACGGCAATGCCATTTATTTCCGCTTCGATGTGAAGATTCTTCAATTCTTCTTTGATTTTTTTGGCCTGCTTCTGCAGCTTGTACATATCTTTCGCTTGTCCAAAGAGTCCCATGGTAAAATATTTAAGGTTAAGCGGGTGAATTATAGCGCTTTACATGAGTTCTTCCAAGCCCCGAACGCTAATGGGGTGCACTTCATCCCGGTGCTCACTGGCGTATTTCACCGTGGATTCATAAAGTTCCCAATAAGTGGCCCCTGCTTCCGAGCTGCGATTTTCAATCACTCCTTCGGCGGCACTCAAGTCAAAAGGTGGTTCGAGGGGCTGAGTTTTCGTGGAGTCTGTAGAGTAAATGGGCCAAAAGGGCGTACCAACAGTATAGAAATTATTTTCGTGGTATTTCATCCCGATAAAGCGCAGGCCTTCGGTTGGAATTTGTGAAAGAGCGTCTTCAAAAGCAGCCTGCCCATCGAATCCGTCTTTGACTTTTTCGTAGAGCTTGTAATCCACGTGCTCCGGGCGAATGAGGAGACCATCCTGTTTTTCGCCAAGGTCAATCGAGCGCCCGTGTACCACCGTGTACGCCGCCCCCTTTTCCAGATAAATCTGTGAAAGGATTTTTTGGATCCGCCTGCTGCTCACTATGGTGCTCACCACGGGCGGCGCGTAACCGATAGTGTCTTTTACAAACTGATAACCACCGGGCGCGTCTAAAGTTTTTCCGGTTTCCAGGTCCAGCTTATGCTCTTCGTAATTGAGCAGAGTGGTATACAGCTCTTCGTCGCTCAGCTCATTGAGCCCCAGATAATCAAAATCTTTGTAGTCAGAATAGTAGGGAGTCGGGGGACGAAGATGATAGCCAACGGTCACGACCGGTGAAGTTTTGAGGCGCTCGATCAATTCAGGCGCCTGTTCCACATAAATTTGGAAAACCTGATCGTCCACATAAATATCTACGGGGACGTTGTAGGCTTCGTGGATATCAATGACATGACTCACCGCCTCGATGCTTTCTTCAGCAAAAACAAAATCGTGGACATTGAGAGAAAAAATTGTATAAACACCCTCTACGATTGGTTCGTTTGAAGCGGTACACTGAGTGATCAACAGTGCGAAGAGTAGAAAAAGTTTCTTCATATAAGCTGCAGCCTTTAAGACTGAGACTCCAAATAAGCCTCTACTACTTGCCATTGGCTGGCCCACTCTATTACGCCTTCATTTTGGAGTTTTTGCATCTCGCTAAAAAGATAACGCAAAACTTCTTCGTTTTCTGTTACAAAATTATTGGCGGGCAAGTAAATATTAAGTTTGGCTACTTGGCTAGGATCGCGAGCGCTATTCACTTCTTTAATAATTCCAACAAGGGTATCCACGTCCTCATTAGTGTAAGGACAAGCTCCCGGACAGTCGTAGGAGCCACCTTCCGCCAGTCCCTCCACTCGTCCCAGCTCTCCATTACTTAACACGATACCACTTTCATCAGGTTCGAAATCAAGAGTGTTCTCTAACCGCATCAGATAAATTCGGTCCATCACATTCTCCGGCATATTTTCATGGTAATGCTCCGCAATATAGGCATCAGTCCAAATGGTATCCGGACGATTTTCTTCGGGGATAGCCAGCAGATGCATACTTACGATTCCGTCGAGATAGTTAAAGCCCGCCGCTGCAGCTGCTTGCGCCCAATCGGTATATCCACCGGCTCCGGAGCAACCGTGATTATTCTCTGCTCCCACCAGGTCGTCTACCAGTTTTTTATTCACCTTCATTTCTGAAATTTGTTCTTCGAGCGTGAGCTGCTTTTGTCCTATTCCTCCAATGTCACAGTGTGTTCCCACCCCGTGTCCACGATCCAACACCTCTTTCATAATGTTTAAATCCCACACGCTATTGGCTCGCGCAAAAGGTTCTTCGCTTTCTACGGTAAGGATGGCATCGTATTCCTCAGCGAGGTCCATTCCATAACGAAGTTGATCTACATGCTTTAAAAAAACATTTTCATTTGTGTCATCCGACCAACCATGCTCCATATGAGTCATGGTGGTAAGGTAGAGGGGGTATGTTTCCGAGGTTTCCTCGGGTTGAGGTTCGGTATCGATGGTTTGCTTGTTCACATCGTTTCCAAACAAATAATTCACCGGGTTGCAGGCACTAAGCAGCAGGCACGCCGTCAATAGGGAAAGAAAGGTTTTCATAAGGGAAAATTAAGAGTTGCGACGGTATTATCCTCGCAGCATTCTCCTTATACAAGGGCGGATTTTCTTTCGACGCAATGCGGGCAAATTTGAATGCTCATTTTGGCCGATACGAACGACTTTCCGTTGAGCAATGCCTCCAGCGCGTTTTCACAGGTGAGGGGTTCCTTTCGTTCCTGTTCGAGTTCATGCTTGTACATTCTGAATTTCCGCTCGAGCTCAGGTCGCATATGGAAGGTGATAATGGACGTTTTTTCAGGTTGAGATTCACTCTTAAGAGTTAATTCTAATCTGTTATTTTGCTCGAAAGCATTCGTTTCTCTGAGTTCATGAACATAAGCTTCCAATCCTAATTGGGTCATACTTTCAACTCTCTCCGCCCAATACTTGTCTGTTTCGGGCGTTGCAATATAGGCCACCTTCTCCAGTTTGGTCCATCCTTGTTCGCCTGAAATCAACTGCTCTTTCAGCAATGGTTTACCCTCAAGTTTCCTGGAAATGCATAAGACCTTATCCACCGCCTCCTTGCTCATGCCGGCCAATTTTGCCGCAAACTCGTGAAGGCTCGTGTAGCCCTTCTTTTTATATAGGCGACGCCGAGCTACCTCGGGGAGCAGGCCTGCGAAACGTCGCCGCCATACGCGAGCGGCCAAACCGTATTCCTTGCACAGAGCATAAAGTTCCTTATCAGACAGGTTTTTATAATTGGTCATAGTTTTAAGATTGAATCGGCCTCAGTTTAGCATAGAAGGTGAGTACACGCTCACCATTTGAATGGACACCTGTTCAAAAAGATGCTCCCATTAAAAACCTTCATTCTCTGAAATTTGACTTGCCATCTTGGGCTTGGGTCGCTAAAATCCCTCCGCACCCTTA
>JBAZQU010000024.1:0-16457 GCA_041645035.1 Candidatus Altimarinota bacterium
AGGTGAGTACACGCTCACCATTTGAATGGACACCTGTTCAAAAAGATGCTCCCATTAAAAACCTTCATTCTCTGAAATTTGACTTGCCATCTTGGGCTTGGGTCGCTAAAATCCCTCCGCACCCTTACCATTATGGATAAAGTTATATTCACCGCACAAACTCGAGATAAAGCCGTTAAAGCTAAAAATCTTCGTAAGGAGCATTTGATTCCTGCCGAATACTACGGACATGGAGTTAAAAACATGAGTCTTCAGATGGATTACCAGGCTTTTCGAAAACTTTATAAAAAAGCGGGCTCCAACACTGTGATTGATCTTGAAATTGACGGAGAAGGGATGAAAAACGTGCTCATTCATAACGTATCTTCTCATCCGGTTACAGATGCGTATACCCACGTGGAGTTCATTAACGTGCGTATGGATGAAGAAGTGACCACCACTATTCCGATTCGTCTCGAGGGGCAGGCCCCTGCGGTGAAGGATTTGGCCGGAATTTTGATTCAAAACTTGGATGGTATTGAAGTGACTTGTTTGCCAAAAGACTTGGTTCACGAAATCGTGGTGGACATTGCCGGTCTTGTTGATTTCAATAGTTCGATCACCGTGGCTGATCTTAAGATTCCTGTCGGGATTACGGTGCTCGACGAACCTGATGCTTCCGTTGCTTATGTAACTGAACCTCAGGAAGAGGAAGTGATAGTGGCTGAGCCTGTGGATGTGGCTTCCGTGGAAGTTCCTGGAGAGAAGAAGGAGGGTGAGGAAGGTGCCGAAGCAGCAGCCGCTCCTGCAGAAAAGGCGGAAAAGAAAGAGAAGAAAGAGGCGTGAATCCATAAATTTACAATCAGTTAAAAGCTTTTTGAAAGAGGCTCAGTACGAAAGCCCTTATGTACTTCGCCTTCCTTTCATCGTAGTTTCCCTCTGGGCCGGTGAAGCACATGAAGGCTCCCGTGCTGAAGCAGCCCAGAGGGAAACTCTAAACGGGAAAGGAATTTATGGATTGATTACCGGATCAATTCACTCAGCAGCTGTTTGAGTGTTTGCGTTTCGCCGATGCGAGCAGTTTCGCTGTCTTCAAGTTTTAGACTGAAGGAGCCGCCTATTTGCAGGCCGACAGGTAAAAGGTTTTTGGGGAAATGGATGTTTTCGAGGATGGCGCCTTTGCGAATTTCAAGCACCGCCTGGTCTCCTTCGTCAGAGAGGTAGGTGGTACTTAGTTGAAATTGGAAAGGATTCCAAGGCATGGGGGCGTGAAAGGGGAGGAATCAGTCTAACAAAAATTAGTGAAAAGTGCATACAAAAAAAGTGCCAGCGAGGGAATTCCCGTTGACACTTTTTTGGATTGTTCAGCGAAGCTTAAAGCAGAGAATGTATGGCGATCACCGGCGCGATAATTAAAGCGATGGTATTGATCACTTTAATGAGCGCATTGAGAGCGGGACCGGCGGTGTCTTTATAAGGATCACCCACGGTATCTCCCACTACAGCGGCTTTGTGAGCATCAGAGCCCTTGCCTCCATGATGACCGTCTTCAATGAATTTCTTTCCGTTGTCCCAAGCTCCTCCGGCATTACTCATATTAATAGCCATGAGCAGACCGGTCACAATTACTCCGGCCAGAAGTCCTCCCAAGGCCAAAGGCCCCAGAATAAATCCGACCACCAAAGGAGCGGCAATGGCCAAAAAGCCGGGAAGAATCATTTCTTTAAGAGCGGCACGAGTCACAATATCTACGCAAGCGGCGTACTCAGGCTTGGCCTTTCCCTCCATAATTCCTTTGATTTCGCGGAATTGTCGGCGGACTTCTTCCACCACACTGAAGGCGGCCTTACCGACGGCTTGCATGAGGAAGGCAGAGAATAAAAAGGGAAGGGCGCCTCCGATGAAGAGTCCGATCATTACACGGTAGTCCGTGAGGTTGAATACGAATTCTTCGGTGCTTTTTGCAAACAGAGCTTCTCCATAAGCCTGGAAGAGCACGAGCGCAGCGAGTGCGGCAGAAGCAATGGCGTAACCTTTAGTCACGGCCTTGGTTGTATTTCCAACGGCATCAAGTTCATCGGTATGTACGCGAATTTCTTTAGGAAGTTGCGCCATTTCCGCAATACCTCCGGCGTTGTCGGTAATAGGTCCATAAGAGTCCATAGCGATCACCATTCCGGTTGTAGAAAGCATGGCTACGGCTGCGATGGCGATTCCATAAATTCCACTGTCGAGCGTGGAAGTGTCTCCGAGCCAGTAGGCAAAGAATATGGCCAACACGATTAGAATCACCATAGGGCAGGTGGAGAACATACCCTGTGCGAGTCCGGTGATAAGATTAGTTCCGGCTCCGGTTTCGGATGCTTTCGCAATCATGCGTACGGGGGCATACTTCTTGGAAGTGTAGTATTCGGTTGCGATATTGATAAGAAGGGTCAGCACAAGCCCCACGACCCCTGCGAAGAAAATGTTGAGATCATTGAGCATGAAATCCGTGACGAAATAGAACCCAATAGCGGAAATAATTCCCGTCACCAGCATCCCACGATACAGCGCACCCATAATGTTCTTTTTTCCTTTACCGAGACGAACGAAATAAATTCCAATAATGGTGGCGAGCACGGCAACAGCACCTAGTGCGAGCGGATATTCCACTCCCAAAGCACCGATCTTGTCGGTGAGTGTTGAGGCGGCCAAAATCATGGCGGCGATCAAGGTCACGGCATACGTTTCAAAAAGGTCAGCCCCCATTCCGGCGCAGTCTCCCACATTGTCTCCCACGTTATCAGCGATCACTCCCGGATTGCGAGGGTCGTCTTCAGGAATTCCTTTTTCTATTTTTCCAACAAGATCCGCTCCCACATCAGCAGCCTTCGTATAAATTCCCCCTCCCACACGAGCGAAGAGGGAAATAAGAGAAGCTCCAAATCCGAATCCAATCAGGAGTCCGGGGGCTTCATCCACGCCCAATCCGAAGTAAGTTGTGAAGAGCCAGTAAAATCCGGCTACTCCCATGAGCGCAAGGCTCACTACGGCGAGTCCGGTCACGGCGCCTCCACGAAAAGCTACAAGTAATGCAGCCCCGAGCCCGTCTTTAGCGGCAGCTGCGGTTCGAACGTTAGCTCGAACGGACACGCCCATTCCAATATATCCGGCGAGGGCGGAAAAAATAGCTCCAACCAGGAAGCCCATGGCAATCAGGAATCCGTTTGCCGGAAGCCCGAAGCCCATAACCAAAAAGACCAAAATGGTGAAAATCGCCAAAGTTTTATATTGACGGTTGAGGTAGGCCATAGCGCCCTCGCGAATGGATTCGGCAATTTCTTGCATCTTAACGTTCCCATCACTTTTGGAAAGCACACTTATAATGAGGCCAATGGCCCAAGCCAGAGCGATTACGCCGGCGGAGATGGCAAGGACGGGGATACTCATAGGGAGGATAGTTAAGAATGACTGGCGGAATTTTAAGGGTAAAACGTCTTGTCGGCAACCTGAAATTACTTTATATTGAGCACAATTTAATCTTCACGCCCTATGGATATCCAAAAATCTGTTAAGCAAGCTTTGGAAATTTTGACCTTAAAACAGCCTACCATGCAGGCGGTGGCCAAGGATCCCAACGCATTAAAACCCGCATTGATTATTTTGGCCGGTGCAAGCGTTATCGCTGCTTTGGGTGGTTTCATTTTTCCTTCTACCATAGGCATGGTGACTTATCGCCTAGGTGTTTTAGATTTTGTGGTCCAGGCAGCTGTTTCTGTTGGCCTTGGGATAGCCGTTCTTTATACCACAGGTTATCTGGCACAGTATGTTTTCCATTCCAAGCTCGATATGAATGGATTGGTACAAGTAATGGGGCATGCGATGTTGGTTAGCGCCCTTGGTATTTTCTCTCCTTTGAGCAGCATTGCCGGAATTTGGACTCTAGTCGTCCTCTGCACGGTGCTCCACAGCCTGGGGAAAATGCAGGCCGGATCCATTATTCTGCTCATTTTGCTTGAAATTCTCATCGTTGGAGTATTCTCCGGAATTTTGGTGTTTGTGGGCGTAGGGGCGGGTCTGGGTGGAATGATGTTCTAACCTGTTCAGAGCGCAAGTTTTGTGCTATAATGATAGGGTGAATTTTATTTATGGCCGAAGAAAAGAAAAATCTCAATCGGTTGAACGACCAGGAAGTGGCGCTTCCGGATTCGAATGAGTCTGAGCAAGAGGTCCTAGACACCGATTCTAATTCCAAAAACGTGCTGGACGAATTGGAAGATGCGGGTGGGCTTGAAGTGGAGGACATGCCGGAAAGCAATGAGCTTCAGGAACGTCGTCGAAAAACCAAAAGTCGCCTTAAAGAACTTTCCAATGTTGAAGGAGAAAACGCCGATGGAGATGTCTTTGGAGAGGAAGAACCCGGGGTCATGGATCTTTTGCGTGAAGTAAACCTTTCCGCCCGCCATTTGAAATTTTGCTGTGGTGGGGTCTTGGGCATTGCGATTTTGATCGGGCTCTTTTTTGGAGGAAGGACGCTACTCAATTATTGGCAGGGCCGTTCTGAAGGGACACCTGAAGAGGATGGAACGACTGAGGGAGAACAGGAGCAGACCGGGCTTCGCCCGGGAGAAGACTATTCCTTTCTCGACCCTTCGATCTTAAGTGGAATTTTGGTGGGTGAGGATGAACCTGAAGAAGATCCGGCCACACAGGCCGGTGAGAATCTGGGCGACACCGTCGGAGCCGGAGATGCTTTGAGTATGTCCATCAATGACTTTGCGAAGATTTTTGAAAGCTTGCAGGTGGATGTGAATGAAATGCTCAATCAAACCAGCGATCGTAGCGGGGCTCTTAAAGATTATGAGAACGAGCTTGGCTATCTCATTTATTTGGCCGAACAGAATCTGGAGGATTTGAGTAAAGACAGCGATAATTTGGTGCAACAATTCACTATGGTTGAAGAAACCAAAGCGGAGCAGGAAGCACGTTTCTTCGAAAAATTGTCTGATTTGGATACACCAGCCGCGATCGGCGCACTGGATACATTTATTGCCGAAGGGGAGGAAATTGTTCGGCTCCGCGCACAGTACAATGCTCGTCAAAAATTAATTTCCTTCTACGAACAGGCCTTGGAAGTTTTAAAATTCCGTCTCAATGACATTCAGCTCAACGAAGAAGCCCTCGTGAAGGGCGTGCAGGTTGTGGACCTTGAGGGCTCCACGCTGAATCTAATCATTGAGGAAAACGAACTTTAAACGTGAATCTGGAAATTCTCTTTTGGTATTGATTTGATTGTGGGCTGTTTCAGCACTGGAGCGCTCCGGAAAAGATGCATGATCTTTTCCTACGCTTCCTTCTGGATTTAAGTGCTTCACTAGCCCACAATCAAATCACCAAACAAGGAATCCAAATTCTCTTTTTTGTTTTTTCTTCGTGGATTTATGAACCGTGAACAATAAGGAAGAAAGAACGAGGATCATGTATCCGAGTTCTTTCGTTCCCAGGTGAAGAAATTCACGAAGAAAACTAACAGAGAAAGAGAATTTCCAGATTCACGTTTTTAAGTGTAAAATGAGCGGCATGATTTACTCTGCTTTACGAAGCGAGGTTTTGGAGCTCCGACCTGATTTGGACATCGGGCTCCTTGATAAAGCTTATGCTTTTGCGGAAAAAGCACATAAAGGACAGAAGCGTTATTCGGGAGAGCCTTATATTATCCACCCGGTTGAAGTGGCGCATATCTTGCTTACTTTGAATCCGGATGTGGCGGCTATGCAGGCGGCATTGCTTCACGATGTGACTGAAGATACATCCGTAAAACTGGCTGAAATCGAAAAAAACTTTGGTACGGAAGTGGCCGGCCTGGTGAAGGGCATGGAAAAATTGGCGGTGGTTAAGTTGCGCACGGAAGATCCTCAGGAAGAGAAGTGGAGGAAAATGTTCTTGGCCATGGCGCGAGATATTCGTATTGTGTTCATTAAGCTGGCGGACCGTCTGCACAACATGCGGACGCTTCACCACGTGCCGCTCCAAAAACAGCAGCGCATTGCGCGTGAAACTTTGGGTGTGCACGCGGCTATTGCTTCGCATCTCGGTATCTATCAAATTAAAAGTGAACTGGAGGATTTGTGTTTTCAATATTTGTATCCGGAGGACCACAAAGAGCTTTCTGGAAAACTTGCTTCTTATCGTGAGCGCAGCGAGGGATGTATGGCCTTTGCCACCTCCCAATTGGAACAACTGCTTGTGCGTGAGGGCATGGAGGAGATCCAGGTTCAGGGTCGGATGAAACATTTATGGAGCATTTATCAAAAACTTCAAAAAAAGGACGTCCGCAATCTGGAAGCCATTTATGATTTGTTTGCGGTACGCGTGATTCTTCCGGATAACTTTGATGGAGATAAGGAAGACTATGCCCATCTTTATTCGGTACTCGGACTTTTGCATGGAGAGTATCTTCCGTTACAAGATCGTTTTAAGGATTATATCGCGGCGCCCAAGGCTAACGGTTATCGCAGTCTACACAGCACGATGTTGGGACTCGGTGGAGATTTATACGACGAACCTACGGAAGTGCAGATCCGCACGCGGAGCATGCATAAGGAGGCGGAGATTGGTATTGCTTCGCACTGGAGTTATAAGCTGGGCAAAAAAGGGAAGGGGAAGACCCATGTTAAACTTCAGCAGGGACTTCAGAGAGCTCTACAAAAAGTACATGCGCTTTTGGAGCGTGGGCCTGATTTGGAACCTTGTGTCAGGGAATGGGTGGAGCGTTTTCAGTATTTAGCCGCGGAGGACCGGAAACAAGTGGAGAAGCTGCTTTTAGAGAATGGCTTTAAGGAGACTGATTTGGATGCGATTCGCAAAAGCCGCGGCCAGCAGGTGCTTTCGCTGCAGCCGAATATTGATGAACAGTTGGCATGGCTCCGTGGTCTGGCGGCTCCCTCTCCGCAACCTGAAATCAACTTATATCCGGATAGAATTTTTGTCCTTACGCCGAATAAAAAAGTCATTGAGTTGCAGACGGGTTCGAATCCCATCGATTTTGCTTACGCGGTGCACACGGAAGTGGGAAATAAAATGGTGAACGCCAAAGTGAACGGGCGCATCGTTCCTTTTGATTACGAACTTCAGAATGGAGAGGTGGTTGAGATTGTAACGCGCAGTAATGCCAGGCCGAATCGCTACTGGTCTTCGCTTGCCAAAACTTCTTCTGCGCGCGGCAAAATTAAAAACTGGTTTAACAAGCAGGATAAGGAAGGCAACACCGCGGCCGGACGTGAAATGGTGAACAAAGAGCTTCAAGCCTTGGGCAAAGCACCGCTCGACGACAAGCTGAGTCTATTCAAGAATTATGGGGGTAAAAGCCGCAAACTGCCTGAGCGTGAACAGCTTCTTGAAAATGTGGGACTTGGGAATGTTTCCCCTTTTCAGCTCGTTAAAACGTTATTCCCGAATGAAACCGCTCAAGAAAAGAAGAGCGGGGAAATCGTCATCCCGACTGAGTATATGGAAGAAGTCCTGGTAACCGGCGAAGAAAACTTACCGGTTGTGCTCAGCGCATGCTGCAAGCCCAGGCCACCTTGCCTGATCGTGGGTTACGTGACTCGTGATCAATTCATCCGCATCCACAAGAAAAACTGTCGCGAACTGGCTGATTTGGATGAAGCCCGTTTTGTTAGTAGCCACTGGAAAACGAAGGTTTGAAATGGAATGAGTGTCATCCAACGGTGACGACAGTAGGCGTTTGCTCATTGGATTTTTGAGGCGTAAATTCGAACTTGTACTCGAAAAAGCAAAAGAGGCTTGTGAGAATAGTGGACAGGCTGCAGAGGACCATTTTGTCCACGCCGCCAAAATGGTTTCAATAGGCGAAATTGCGTCGGGAGAATATCCAGGGTGAACCCAGGGCTAACAAAACTCATCATGACGTGGGTAAAAAAATTCGTAAGACTATCACGGAACTTGGAGGGGTTATGCCGGAAAAACTCGCAACATCTGAGAACATCAAAAAATCCGAAAAACGCTTAAAAATTAAGTGAGTTGAACTTGCAGACTTTTTAGCGGGCGATTCATGTGCAGGCTGAAAAAACCGGGGATCCATTCGCGGAGCACGGTGGCCTCTTCGATTTGGAGCTCTACTTTGCAGCAATCTTCGGTGCTGGCGCGGCGGAAAAACTCAAAAGCTTTGCGATATTTAAGCGGTAGGGGGCGACTGTGTTCTTTGCAACAACCGGTGCAGGAAAGAGTTCCGGCTTCCTGGTCCCAGTGGGCTTCACCCTCAATATTTTGGTGGCAGGCACCGCATTGTTTGAAACTGGGAAGAAAACCGAGTAAATGAGCGAGCTTAATCAACGCAGCCTCCGGCAAAAATAGATGAGGGGATCGGTTGAGACTTTGCAGAGTTTCTTCCAATAGCGTGTAAATTTCCACTTGAAGGTCTTTAGGTTGCAGATTGCGCTCCAGAATTTCGAGAAAAACCGCCAAGCGGCACACCAGGTTCACGTTTTCTTTGAGGTGAGTGAAACTATTTTTTACTTGCACGTTCTGCAGGTACAAATTGTGAGCGCTTTGATAGGTGGTCCCTTCAATGAGGTTCATGAGCTCGAGGTGAGCGCGGCGACGAGAAGAAGGAATGTTGGCGCCCTTCACCACCAAATCCAGACGTTCGCCCTTACTCGAAAGCACGGTAAGCATCAGGTCTTTTTCGCCATACTCGCGTCTCCGTAAAATGACTCCGCTGAGGTTTTGTATCATGCGTTTTCAAGGACCAGAGTCCTTTTGAGATAAAAATAGGTGGCTGCGAAACTGGAAAGCACGCCGATGCTCACACTCACCAGAATTTCGGCGGCAACAAGCCAAACGGGGCTCCAATAAGATTGAAAACTGAGGTAGTCGGAGAGCGAGGTGCCTTCCAAAAAGAACATAAGTAAAAAGAAGCTGAAAAACACGGCAATAAAACTATAAAATCCGCCCTCAAACAGAAAGGGGAGTTGAATCATGCTGTAGCGTGCGCCCACCAATTGCATAATTTGAATCTCAGTTTTGCGGGTGAAAATACTGAGGTGAATGGCGTTCATAATCATGAGCAGCGAGCCAAAAATAAAAGTCACTACCACGCCAATGATAAGTTTTTGCGTGAAGTCGGTCACGTTGAGAAGCCGTGCCGCAATGGCTTGATTTTCGCCGGAACTTTCCACGTCCAGCAGCAGGTCGGCGTAGGGCGATTCCTCCAAATAGGTGAGCACCATTTCGTGCTGATCGGGAGTTTCGGTAACGATGCGAAGGTTCGCCGGCAGGGGGTTTTCAATTCCGTACACGGTAAACGGATCCGTCTTGTCCGGATAAAGGCTGATGAATTCTTGCAAGGCTTGGTCGCTGCTGGTGTATTCCACTTCTTCCACCACGGGCAGGGCCTCCACTTCCTTCACCAGGTTGTTCACTTCGTAGAGGGAGCTGGAATCATCCACGTAAATAATCAGATCGATTTTTTGCGCGAGATCATCGAGGGTCGACTGGGTCAGGGTGTTTAGCACCATAATCACGTTGAAAATAAAAAGAATCAGCCCCATCATCACAGTGGTGGCGACGCTGAGCAGCAGATTTCGCCCCACATTTTGCAGGGAGATACGACTGAGACGCTTCAAGTTGTAAACAAATTTTGGTCGCATGGCGTTGCGAGAGGTTGGGTAAGCGATCCTTTCATGAGCGAACTTTTGAAAGTTTCAGGTTGGAAAGGCTGGAGTCGAACAATTTCTGTGTTTAGTTTTTCTTTGATGAAGTAATTTTTGAGGCCGTAAGTAAACACGTATTGGTCGTAGCCGAGGGCTAAAATGTCGGGGGCGTACCGTTTGATGATGCGATATTTGTCGTCGGTGTTTCCGAGGACGGCGCGGTCCACGTATTTACAGTTTTGTACGTCGCGAAGACGTTTGCGTTCATTGTACATGGGTGCGGCTCCTTTCACTTTTTTTACGGTTTCGTCGCGAGACACCACCACAATCAGTTGGTCGCCGAAGGCACGGGCCTGCTCCAGATAATTTTCATGCCCGGCATGAAAAAAATCAAAGGTGCCAAAGGCCATGACTTTTTTATATGGCGGACTCTTTGAGTCCGCTTGGTTAGAAGAGGTTTGCATCGGCAAGGCCAAAATTAAAATAAAGAGCGCCTAGAAATACCAGAAGAGAAAGACTACTGCAAACAATAAAGGGCACTTTTAGGTTGCCGGTGATCCCCTCGAGCGCGAGCGAAAAGCGAGCGCTGCCATAGATTAAAGCTGAAAACAAAAAGGGGAGGTCCAGTACATTGAAGATCAGCGAATCCACTCGATCGATCACCCCATTGGCCAGCAGCAGGGAAGCGCTAATATGCAGCCCCCCAAAAACCACAAAAAACAGCAGAGAGATATGTGCCAGATTTTGAAGCACTTTTTGCATGGACTCAGTATACCCAAGAGGACCACGAGAAGCGATGCCTGGGTTTTGTAGATGCAGTTGACAGTATTGGGCGAAATGTTATGACCCGTCTGCCGCATCAAACCTCTCAATCGTTGATAAACAGACTATGGGAGAGGAGGAAAAGAATGAGACAGGAACCTATGAAAATAGATAGAAAAACTAAAAGCGAGCGGTCACTTTTCCTTATGGCCATTATTCCAATGAAAAAAGCAGCTATATCTATAGGGACTGCAACGCCTACGGTTAAATCCCACCAATGACCCTCATCAAAGGTGACCAGACTAAGCAGCGTAAACATAAAAAAAACCGCAGTTAATCCCACCGACCATTTACCTAACTGGGTTTCGGGCAATAAAGCGATTTTCTTCTTCATTATTAGGCGTTGAATGCATACTATCGCGAAAGCGGTACTGCTGGCAAATATAAGTGAATGAGGTCTTTTTTGCCCCCCCCTTAGCGGAAAAAACTAATGAGGAGCTTGAATAGATGATAAACCGGCCGAGAAAACACCCGACCGTAGTGCGCCATGAGTTCTTTAGAGTCTTCGTGAGTTTTTCTTTTCGCTAAATCAAATGCATATTTTTTGTTTATTTTCGCCCATACTCTAGCCATCTCCTCCTTATGCTTTGGACCTTGTACGTTTCTGGTGCGATCACATTTCCTGAAGAAAAAGTTATTAATGGAAAGCCAAAGAGAAATGATCCTTACACCGCCTGCATTCTCACTCTTCGCATTTATCAATGACGGGATTAGAAGTTTGGGGAACAAAAGATCCAATTCATCAAGATCACTTAGTATGAAAGCCATGTTCCAGGTGACATACAGACTGGCCCATTGTTGGCTCACCGCAAACGTCGGGAATAAATTATTTTTAGATACAACTGACCTATAAAACTTATCGGTGGCATTGTCCGGTAAGACGCTTTCTTTCTTGAATTCTGCCAAAGGGGGGTTGCGCGTTATATCTTCATTCAATTCAAATGCGCAGATGGAATTTGTCTTGAATCCCTTCTCATATTCCGTGATTCCCGCCTCATAAATATTGATTCTTAGTAATTCAAGTATGTGACCCCATCCTTTCTTATTTGTGGAACACAGAAGTTTATATTCCAGATAGTTTAAGTTTCTTTTGTCCAATTGAGATTTGTTCAAACCGCGTTTGATCCGGAAATAGATCATCAGAGGGTCAACAGACATTATTTTTAAAACTTGGAACAGATTGTGAGTTACGCTCAAAACCCTCCTAAAAGCTCCGAAAATGTGCCTTGAATCAAGTCCATACAATCTCTCTTTAGATCTTAAATGCTCCTGAGCTTCTACAAAAAAATTATGATTATTGCACATTGCTACGGTCATGGCTTCTAAAATAAAAGTCACATGAGCGGCCCTGTCGACGTGCTCGGACCCCTTAAACCAATCTTTTGTAAGCGCTGCTTTCGCGAATTCAACAATAGCGGGATGTTTGGTTGTAATCCCTTGTTTGATATTTTCAAACATAGAACCCAGGCTCTGCGGTTTTGAGATAACCCCAGCAAAGAATTTTTGCATTGGAGGATATGTGGTCCGAAAGTCATCAAGTTTCATTTCATTAAGAACCTCTTGGATTATTTTAGGATTAGTTCTCATGTTTTGCCGCAGACCAAGCGCAGCCATTGATTTCTCAATTATGATTTCGGCCTGTTTTTTGCTTGTTCTTGTGACCATTGATAGAACCTATATTTTTACAGGCCGACTACTTTTTCAAACTCTTTTAGTGCTTCTTCCTCTGATAAATTGCTGGTGTCGACGACTGGTACTTCTAATGCTTTAGCCTGATTCCTTAAGAATTTGAGCCAGTTTTTCATATCATCGGTCAACAGCTCCGGCTGTCCTCGCTTATGCGTGAGTCTATATGCCATTTCCTCTTTGCCGCAATCTATAAGTATGATTTTGTAATTTTTGAAATCATGTTTTTGGAAGCCATTGTGAATGAATTGCAAATTAACTTGGCCTTCTAAAAAAACTTTTTCATCACTGTGTTCATTTATGAGTTTATCAATCCATTCATAGGTTTTTGCTTCTTGCCAGCCGGAAGGCGAGCCGAATTCTTTTTTCATTTCTGCAACGGAAGGAACTCCAATTGAGTCGAAATGAAGAAACGACCAAGCCCTATTCGCATATTTTTTCTTTAGCCGGGCGGTCAAAGTTGTTTTTCCGACTCCGGAAGCGCCAGTTATGAAGTAGATGGTTTTCGCCTTACCTACTTCACGTCCAAAAAAATAACAATCTTCTCCGTACCACTGTTTTTTCAAGAGAAACGATTCTTTGAACCCCATTTTTTCATAAAAACCTTTAGCATTATATCTGACGAGACTCCAGCACCAGAGTTTTGGGATATTATCTTCGGCACATTTTTGGACAGCAGCGTCAATCAAAGCCCTACCGGCTCCTCTTTTTTTGGATGAAAGGGAGTGGATTTCATAGCTTTGATCTTCCGGTCTCAACACCATGGCGCCAATGACTTTGTTTTCCTGAATTGCCGCGTAGCATTGTTTCTTTTGAATGTACTTATCAATATCTTTGACGTTTGAAAAGAAGTAATTTTCGGTGTCTAAAACTTTAACTATTCTCGATATGTCCCGGCTGTTATTTTTTTTCGCTAGTACGACTTTTATCGATTTCATCTTTGAATTTATTATGTTCGTATATGATGTACATTTTTCTCTTTGATTCCGCGAAGCGGGATCGTTTTTTATAGGAATAAGAATTTGATTTTTCCGTTTTGGCGAGCACAAGAGGGGGTTAGGGAGTGAATTGTGCGAGCCAAAACTCTTATCTCAAGAAAATCTCTATGTAATTTTTGTAGTGATAACTCCGATCGTAAGTTTTTCCATCATCTTTTTGTTCCAGTATGCCAAGTCTGACAAAACGATCTACCACTTTTTGAGCTCCAACGCGTGAGAATCCTGTCCAATCCATGACGATTTTGGTAGAAATAATCGGTTGGCCATATAACTTTTGAAGTACCAATATTCCGCTTTTTGACTCTCTTTTTGCCAAAGCCTGTATTTTAGTCATATCCGTTTCATGTAGTTTCGCTATTTTTTTAGAGATGAGAATTGATTGTTCCGAGGTTTCAATTACGCCATCAAGGAAAAAGTCAATCCATGATCCAACTTCTCCATGGTGGTAGCCGTACAGTTTTTGGTAATAAATTTTTTGGTGTTTCTTAAAATATGAGGAGAGGAAAAGTACTGGTTTTTCAAGCATGGCCTTATGGCATAAGAGCATGGTGACAAGTAAGCGTCCTGTTCTTCCGTTTCCATCAAGGAACGGATGGATTGTTTCAAACTGTGCGTGCGTCAAAGCAATATGAACAAGTGGTAGTGTCGCTTTTTCATCATGCAAAAATTTCTCAAGATCATTGAGCGCTTTTTGCATCTCATCTATAGGTGGTGGCACAAACGATGCATTTGAAGGCAGAGTCCCTCCAATCCAATTTTGTGACTTACGAAATGCTCCCGGGTCGGAGAAGTGAGTTGATCTGGCGCCTGTCATGAGTTTGTCGTGAAGTTCGCGGATGAAGCGTAAGGAGAGGGGTAGTTGTTTTACTCGTTCCAATCCATAATTTAACGCTTTGATATAGTACAAAATATCGTCCGCATCCGTTTCTTTTGCGGCTACACCGGCTTTTTTCTCCATTGCGTCTACCATGGTTGCCTTTGTCCCTTCAATTTGTGCCGAGGATTCAGCGTCTTTGGCGACGAACATGGAAATAAAAAAATCAACATCGGGTAGCAAGTGAGTTATTCCATCGAGTTTTCCGATAAGCCTGTCTGCTTCTGCGGCTTTGAGTAGAATTGTTTTTGGTAAGTCGAATAGTTCTTTTGGCGGAAAGGGATTTGGGATGAACGCCGAAAATCCTTCTTTCTGCTTAATTTTTTTGCCAATTTCGATCTTCATAGATAGTTTGCTTATCAACTTGAACATTAACTATCTTAGCTTTTGGTTCATATTGAGTCAAGAGATAGTAACTAAAGTTTTTATACTTTTAGACAAGGTTCACACTATGTGAATACAATACATAGTTTTATCTTGCAAAGGTATATGGTGTGCAACTGCACAAGTTGTGTGAAGGTTTTCAGGCTGCGCAAAGCCAGCCGATCAGAAAACCTGAACCGCATAGTGCGTGTTATATGATGAAATCATTCATTTTTTCTCCGACCGAAGGGAGGAGATATGAAATTGGGGTGAATTTTTCTTTGACATGCGGTTAAATTTATGTTTAAATTAATCTCTAAAATTTAATTCACATCAATTATTGAAACAGGTATTTTAAAATCTATTCTTGATAGCGATGTCTATCAATATCCTCGTCAAGCGTTTGATGAGGTAGTTGCTAGATTGAATATTGGAGACGAATTTACTGCTTATTTGAAGCAAGTATTAGATTCTGATAATCCGAAAGATGATGTGCATCAAAAGACAATTAAACCAATTTTGGAAACTTTGTTAGAAGAAGGTAGAAAAGAGGAGGCTGGGTTGGTGTTTAATATCCACCGAACTTTAACTCAATTTCAAGGTTATGGTGCAAATGAAAAAGCAAGTAGCGATGTGGAGTCTTGTTTCAGTGAAGATTTTGAAATACCTGAACAAGGTTTGATTGTTGTTGACTTTTTTGTAACCCGAAATTTACCAGCGATTGTTAAAGTTTGTGAACGAAGAGGTATGGACCTAGGCCGCATTCGTGTATGTGTTCCAAAAGCAATTTTGGCAGCGCAGTTAATGCAAATCTCTGAGGAAAAGGGAGCTGAGCTCATAGTAGCATGTTCAAAATTAAGAGAAGATCAATTTGTGGTTGAAGATGTTAATCATAATGCCGATATTTCTGTTGAAAACAATGTTGCAATTTGGTTTTCGCCAAGGACTATGCCGATTACTCCAAGGCTACATGCGGGAACCGAGAGCGCAACGATTGATAATTATTGTGGTTGGTTTAGAGCTAAAGTTGCCAATGTTGTTAGTGGTGGAAGGTTGTATGCGAATCTTGCATATAGTGAAAAGTGGCAATCTTTGGGAGTAGAGGTAACTGGAGAACGAAGATCTCTTACTAAACTACTTGGTATGTCGAGAAGTGTAGCTGACCAAATTGCGAAGTTATTAGTGAGTGAATTAAATTTTAGACAATTAGGCAAAGAAGAGTTTGCTCCGGCTGATGTTGATCCAAAAATTGATCATGATAAATTGGCAAAAGAGTTACATGTAGTGAGAAAATAATAGTTTTTGCATAAGAAAAATTTACCCCAATTTCATCTTAGTCGCGTAGCGGCAAAAATGGATGATTTTTTCATACAACGTTTCCGCGATATCTGACGTTCCGTTAGGAATGTGGCCTTAGCCCTTGCAGATATCGCGTGTTATCGGATGTAAATTTATTTTTTGTGCTGCCTTATTGTAATAAAAAATTAGAATTGGGCGGAAGGTTGGGCATCCTTCCGCTTGAAAAAAGAACATAGTGTTAGTCGTCATCCCCTCGGTTAATTAAAGTCTGAAGAGTCGCTTTTTCTCTGATCAGATCAATAATATCCGAAATAATCGTCTCGGCCTTCCGAGTTCTTTCTTTTATGAACTCAGAAAGTCCCGAAGCATCCGGATGTTGTTGAACAATTGCTGTGTCAGGCAGTTCTTTCAGGTCCTTCAGGGCCGATTCAAGACTTTTCAGATTGATGTCCATATGCACTTCCTTTGTTTATAATGATAGCCCAATTTTAATCTTTTATTCTTAATTTTAAAAGGACAAAAATAAATTTATTTCATACAACGTTTGCGTGTATGCGATGGTTGGCAGAGTTATAATATCGCGAAGCGGTAACCCTGCCAAATATGGGCGGAGGATTGCGGAGGTACGGAGCAAGCCGTAGCCGCATACACGCTGTTCGTATATTGATTCTGTACCTGAATGGTACGCTTATTTTGGTGAGCAGCCACGAAGCGCTGTGTTGAGGGTAATGCCTCGTCGCTTAACATGTGGTCTCCCGAAATGCTTGTGGAAGCGGATAA
>JBAZQU010000013.1:0-28979 GCA_041645035.1 Candidatus Altimarinota bacterium
GGGAAGAGGGCTTGGAAGCGTTCGAAGCGGGTTTTAATGAGGGTCTGCATATCTCAAAGTAGAGAGATAATCCCATGAATAGGCAAAACGGGCAAATCTGTCAGGTGAAATTTCAGGTTTTTGATTTGTAGTGCCTTTGGGTGAGTACTTGCTCACCATACCACATTCTCCGCCGAAGGCCACTCAAAGTGCCTGCTTTTGGGCTGAAATTCAAGTGGTTTTTTGCTAGAATTCGGATGTCATTTAACCTGTTATTTATGGAAAACACACTTGCAAAAATTACCAATGAAAAACTGCTCAGACTTTGTGAGTGCTATGGTAAGCGGACACTGCTCTGGCGAAGAAAGTTTATGGGTTTGTTGCCGGAGGTGCAGCGACGACGACTCTACGAGAAGCGTGGATGTAGCTCGGTGTTTGAATTTGCTGCTAAGTTGGCGGGACTTTCAGAGGAACAAGTACGTTTGGTGCTTCGTTTGGAGAAAAGATTCGAAAATAAACCCGCTCTTCATGAAATACTGGTGGAGGGACAGGCCAGCCTTTCTAAATTGGCTCGAGTTGCTTCTTTGGCCAACAGCCAAAATGAAATGGAATTGGCGGAGAAAGTCAGGCTTTTATCGCAAAAAGCCCTGGAGACTTTAGTGCGGGATGAACGTGATTTCAGAAATGGAAATGGCTCAAGCCAGCCGTTATTTGAAGTAGGACCCGTGCGCACGCACGCTCTCGATTTCGCTGTTTCCGAAGAAGTTGCTGAAGAGCTCAACCGCCTTCATAAACAGGGCCAGGACGTGAACAAGATTCTTTTGGATCTCTTAAAACAACGAAAAGAGAAAATCCAGGAGAAAAAAGACGAATTGGCTGAAAAGACTCTGCCCACCGATTCCAGATATATTCCTGTCCGGGTGAAAGCCGTCCTAAAGGAGGAGTTCGGTCAAAAATGTTCTATCTCCACTTGCCAGAAGCCTTCTGAAGAAATTCATCATTCACAAAGATTCTCGCTCGCGCATATGCATAATCCTCACTACCTGGCACCCCTGTGCAAAGAACATCACCAACTGGCACACTTGGCGGACCTAAGTTTTCGAGACATCAGAACGCGGTGAAAGAAGCCGGAGGGGCTTCATTCGAATTTCCTAAATTAAATGGTCGGAGTGGCGGGATTCGAACCCACGACCTCGGCGTCCCGAACGCCGCGCGCTAGCCAACTGCGCTACACCCCGATGGTGGCTTTGATAAAGCGCAGCCTAGCTTAACGAAAATTGTTTCACTGGGGAAGTATTTTCGGTTCAATGACCGGATCAATAGATTCGATATTTAATTCCGTGGGTTCGAGCTTAGGCTTCCATTCCTCTTGAAGTCTTTCTTGTTGTTCGACAAGTGGCTCAAATTCTATTTCCATCTCATCGGCGCGTTCAGCCTTGCCCTTGTTAGTCAAATCTTCCATGTGACCTTCGAATGATTGTTTATGTTTTTCTATCTCTTCCTTAATTTTGGACTTAGATTCCGAATTCAATTTTCCTTGATCTTTGAGCTGCTCCGCTTCCTTAAAACGGCGCTGCATGCGCTCGGCATCCCATTCAGCCTTTCTTTCGGGGGTGAATCGGAGCGCCCCCTGCACTTCTTCCACCACGTCTACCTTAAATGAATAAAGAAAATCTCCGGGGAGGGAGGATTCGGAGGCGTAGGCTACTCCGCCGGTGCTTGCAATGAGGAGGCCGAAGGCCATGGCCGAAGCCAGAACCGGGCGACGCATACGCAGGTAAAATGAACTAAAAAAACCGGAGCCAGCCTCTTTTGGCAGAGAGTTTTTCTTCATGAACTTTATAAAAGCATGGCGACCTTCCGCTTTTTCTTTTTTGGAAAGGTGGATGCCGGAGAGCGCGTGTTTGAGTTTATTTACTTCTTTCATAGATTCTTAAATGTTTACGGAGTTCTTGCAGGGCGCGATTCAGCCGTACGGAAACCAGATTTTCACTGATTCCCAAGGCTTCTGCAGTTTGTTTGAGGGATAAGTCGCTGAAGTATCTTAGTATCAACACTTCACGATAATCTTCTTTTATATAGGCCAGGACCTTCAATGCGTCTTTGGCGTCCAGTTCGTCTTTCAGTTTATCGCTGCGATCTTCGCCAGGTTCAAAGCCGGCTTCCGCCAGGTCTTCCAGGGAATCGGTTCGCTTGGATCCCGGGCGGCGACTGTGGTCGATGATCAGGTTTGTCGCAATCTTATAAAGGAGCGCTTTAGGGTTCTCAATTTTTTCACCTTCTCCTTCGGAATAGTATTTCCACGCTTTCATAAAGGTTTCCTGCATGAGGTCTTTTGCCAGCTCCCGGTCATATACACGCAAGTAGCAATGTCTGAATATGGCGTCTGCATGTTGATCGTAAGCTTGAGCGAACTGTTCCTGTGGCTGCATAAATGCCTCACGTGAGATATGACGAAAGGGTAGCAAAAATCTTACAGGAAAAGAAGAGGGAGGAAGAGGGCACACTCGTCTTCGACGAGTAAAGCCTGGCGATGCGGCTCGCAGGGGTGTAAATTGAGCCCGCCATAACCCTCCAAAACCATGTCTAGACAATGCCGCGTGCCGTCCTTTCAAACTCAATTTAAAGTTACAGTGATCGGAGCGGGAAATGTGGGAGCCACCGCGGCTTATGCCATGCTGATGGATGGTACGCCCACGGAGTTGGTTTTACTGGATCGCAATAAAGAAAAAGCGGAAGGCTTGGTGCTCGACATGGGACACTCTATGGCCTTTTTCAATGCAACTAAGGTGGTAGGCACCGACGATTATGCGGTGGCAAAAAATTCTCATTTGGTAGTGATTACCGCAGGAGCCAGGCAACAAGAGGGCGAAACCCGACTGGATCTTATTGCCAAGAATCGCGCCATCATCCGCGACATTGTCCCCAAAATCGTAAAGGTTTCGCCCCACGCCATTCTTGTGATCGTGACCAATCCGGTGGATGTGCTCACTTATGAAGCATACAAACTTTCAGGATTTCCCTGGGGAAGGGTTTTTGGTACCGGAACGCTTCTCGACACCGCCCGATTCCGCTTCCACCTGGGGGAGGAGCTCTGCCTCAGTCCCAAAAGCATCGAGGCCTTCGTTTTGGGAGAGCATGGAGATACTTCTTTCCCCGTATGGAGCAGCGCCAATGTTGCCGGAAAGCCTCTCCTCAAATGGGACGGTTTCAGCCAAAAACTGGGCGACAAATGTTACAAAAGTACTCGTGAAGCGGCCTATCACATCATTCATGACGTTGGCTACACTTGTTATTCTATTGGGACGGTGGTGAAGGAAATTATGGTGCATGTTTTCCAACATTCCAGGGTGGTTTTGCCTCTTTCCATGCCGCTTGAAAATTATTACGGAATTTCAAATGTTGCCCTAAGCGTGCCCTGTGTACTGGATAGCGGTGGTGTGAGCGGTGTCATTAAAGTTCCTTTGAACGCAAAGGAACAGAAACAACTCAAAAAATCCGCAAAAACTTTGAAGTCTTATCTCAAAAAGTAAATCTTTTCGATATATTTAAACGTATAGTCAAGGGATCCTCCTTGTTTTTCTCGTCGGATTTGTTTAGATAGGCCTGTCGACTGGCATCTAACAACATTATGGCTCACCGAATTGAAATCATTTACAAAGTTCCTGATACTCGCGCCTTGGTACGAGCGGGCCAGCTCAAAAAAATGACATTCGGACCTAAGGTTGAAAACGTATCTTTGGTGGACGTTTACACTTTGGACAGGGAGTTTACGAAGGAACAGCTCGCTCAATTGGGGGAGGCGCTTTCGAATCCCGTGGTCCAGGCTTTTTATATTGATACGCCGGCTCCGGCACTTTCTTTTGATTGGGCCGTGGAAATTGGTTATTTGCCCGGAGTGACTGACAACATTGGAAATACGACCAAGGAAATGGCTCAGGATCTTTTCCGTGTTTCTTTTGGGGCGGAAGAAAATGTATACACTTCTCAAATTTCTTATATTAAGGGGGCTTTGACTGCGGAAGAAGCGCGTGCCGTGGGAGAAGCTTTAGCTAATCCTCTTATTCAGCGCATTCATGTGAAAAGTGCAGCGCAATGCACTCAAGACAAAGGAATGGACACGATTGTTCCCAAAGTTAAACCGAGTCATGCGCCGGGGGTTTCTGAGGTAGATTTGGATGTGAGCGATGAAGAGTTGGCCGCCATCGGAAAACAAGGAGTCCAGAGTAAAGACGGTACTCGTCGTGGACCTTTGGCTCTGGATCTCGAATCCATGAAAATCATCCGAGATTATTTTAAAGCACTTCAACGTAAACCGACGGATTTGGAGATAGAGTCTCTAGCTCAAACTTGGTCCGAGCACTGCAAGCACACGATTTTTGCCGCTTCTATGGATGACATTCAGGATGGGATTTATAAATATTTCATTCGACGTGCCACGGGAGACATTCGCAAAAAGAGAGGTGCGGAAGATTTTTGTGTATCGGTATTTAAAGACAATTCGGGAGCCATTGATTTTGACGAAAACTGGTTGATTACGGATAAAGTGGAAACTCACAACAGTCCCTCGGCTCTGGATCCGTTCGGAGGAGCTATCACAGGAATTGTAGGAGTTAATCGAGACACTATTGGTTTTGGTAAAGGGGCTAAACCGGTTTTGAATCGGTATGGTTTCTGTTTTGCCGATCCTTTTGATGAAGAACCTTTGTATAAAGATGCGGCTTTGAGTCAAAAACTGCTTTCTCCCCGACGTATTATGGAAGGGGTGATAGCGGGAGTGAATTCGGGGGGAAACTGTTCGGGTATTCCCACGCCGCAAGGTTTTATGTGTTTTGAGCCTCGTTATAAAGGAAAGCCCTTGGTTTTTGTGGGTACGGTGGGACTTATTCCTAAAAAAATCGGTACGGAAAATAGCTGGGAAAAAGAGGCCAGGCCCGGCGATAAAGTCGTCGTGATTGGAGGCCGAGTAGGCCAAGACGGTATTCACGGGGCTACCTTTTCCTCGGAATCTTTGAGCGCCGGCAGTCCTTCCACCGCCGTTCAAATCGGAGATCCGATTACACAGAAAAAATTGAGTGATGCCGTGGTCAAAGAAGCGCGAGACCTCGATCTGTATACGAGTATTACCGACAACGGTGCCGGAGGGCTTTCTTGTTCGGTGGCGGAGATGGCTAAAGAGTCCAACGGTTGTTTCGTGGATTTGGACAGCGTTCCGCTTAAATATCCGGGCCTTGACCCTTGGCAAATTTGGATCAGCGAATCTCAGGAACGCATGACTTTGTCGGTTCCTCCCGAAAAGCTGGAGGCCTTTGTGGACCTTATGCATCGCCGTGGCGTGGAAGTCACAGTGATCGGAGATTTCAACGATAGCGGACGATGCGTGGTGCAATACCAAGGAAAGAAAGTGATGGACATTGACCTCGGTTTTCTTCATGACGGCTTACCTCAACGTTCTTTGAAGAGCACCTATACTAAGGTGCGCCATGAAGAACCTGCGGACGCTTGTCCTGCCGATCTTGGGCCGGTGCTTCTTAAAATGATGGGGCGTTTGAACATCGCCAGTTTTGATTTCGTTTCTTATCAATACGATCACGTGGTGCAGGGCGAAACTATTTTGGGACCTCTGCATGGGAAGGGCCACGTGAACAGCCGCGCTTCCGTGATTGCGCCGGTGCTCTCTTCTCACAAAGGAGTGGTGGTTTCTCAGGCGCTCAACCCGCTTTATAGTGATATTGATACTTATGCGATGGCGGCTTGTGCGATTGATTCCGCGGTTCGCAATTCACTCTCCGTCGGAGGAAGTCTCAAGGAATTGGCGCTCTTGGATAATTTCTGTTGGTGCAGTTCCAATGAGGAAGAAAGGCTCGGGCAACTCAAAGCCGCGGCCCAAGCTTGTTATGACACCGCTGTAGCGTATGGCACGCCCTTTATTTCCGGAAAGGACAGCATGTTTAACGATTTCAATGGGTACAATGCCAAAGGAGAAAAAGTGAAAATTTCCGTTCCACCCACGCTTTTGGTTTCAACGATTGGCGTGGTGGAAGACTATCGTCGCTGTGTGAGTTTGGATCTCAAATTGCCCGGAGATTTGCTTTATGTTTTGGGAACAACGGCGGATGAAATGGGTGGCAGCGAGTACTACTCCATGCTGGGTTTCCGTGGAAATTCCGTACCTCACGTGGAAATCGCCTCCGCTCTTAAACTCTACCAGGCATTTGAAGCCGCTTTGCAAGAAGGCCTGTTGGCTTCTGCAGAAAGTGTTGTTTTGGGAGGGTTGGGAGTTTCTCTCGCACGCACCGCGATTGCAGGCCGAACAGGAATCGAAGTGGACATTTCCAAAGTTCCTCAAACGGCTCCTTTGCGGAACGGTCATCTTCTCTTCTCCGAAAGCCAAAGCCGTTTGCTGGTCAGCGTCGCCCCCTCCAACCAAGCTGCTTTTGAAAAGCATTTCCAGGGGCTGCCCTGCGCTTTGATTGGAAAAGTGCTTTCTGATTCACGATTCACGATTAAAGATGCCGCAGGGAATAAAGTTGTGGAAACTAATGTTAGCGAATTAGAAAAATCATATCGTTCAACCTTTAAAGGATTTTAATATGACCCCCAAAGTTTTAATTTTTGCCGGTTACGGGCTCAATTGCGAAGAAGAAACTCGCTTCGTTTTCGAGAAGGCGGGAGCCGAAGGAGACATTGTTCACGTTAATGATCTCATCGATGGCCGCAAAAAACTGGACGATTACCAAATTCTGGCTTTCCCCGGTGGATTTTCTTATGGAGACGATACGGGTTCCGGAAACGCTTACGCCAACAAAGTGCGCTACAATTTGTGGGACGACCTTCTGAAATTCATCCAGCAAGATAAGTTGATTATTGGTATTTGTAACGGATGTCAGATTTTGGCCAATCTGGGCTTGGTGCCTGCTTTGGGTGGCCGTTATGGCGACCGTCAGATGGCGCTCATGCACAACAACACGGCTCGTTACGAGTGCCGCTGGGTGGACATGAAGGTTCAAAGCCAAAAATGTGTGTGGACCCGAGGAATGGACCGACTCCGATGCCCCGTTTCTCATGGGGAAGGCAGATTTTATGCCGAACCGGAAATTATTCAGGCTTTAAACGCGCAAGATCAGGTGGCATTTCGTTATGTGAAAGAAGACGGTTCTCCCGCCAACCAAGAATTTCCTTTCAGCCCCAATGGTGCGGTAGAGGATATTGCCGCCGTATGTGACGGAAGCGGAAAAATTCTGGCCATCATGCCTCACCCCGAAAGAAACTGGTCTCCCTATAACCAGGACGATTGGACTTTGACTCAGGAAAAAGTGAAACGAGGTCTTTTACCCTCACTTCCGGAGGAAGGCCCCGGCATGAAGATTTTTGAAAATGGAGTTCGCTATTTTCAGTAATCCCGACCAATTCAGACATTTTGAAAATTGAGAAGCATTTGATTGCTCGCTCGCATTTTTTACCGAACCGCATCTACAAGCCTTTTTTTAAACATAGATTCCAACATTAAAATGTAAACTGCATTTCACGGCTTACCTAAGCCAAAATTAAACAAAAATAGCAGCCCGAAATTTCCCTTATCCCAACAAATGATACGGCGCCCACTCCTCATAGATTGATGGACAAAATCTGTAGATAATGTTATTATTATCTAATTATAAAATACCATCTTTTAAGATATGAGCGATTCAGTTATACCTAAAGGACAAAATCCAACTCGACCTTCTGAACCAACTGTGGTTTATACGATTGATCTTCAAGGACCTACACCTGTTGTGGCGGAAGGAGCTGATGTTAAAGCAGTTACAGGATCAATTCGTGAAGGCGTTGGGAGTAACTTGGCCAATGCGGCTAAATTAGTCGGAGATGAACGTGTCGGAAATTTTGCTGTTGCTTCTGCAGTGGCTTATGCTGCCGCCAAGGCATTAACACGTGATAAAGTGAGTGATTTAGATGCCCAAGCAGTTGATGGTGAAGAGATTGATGCTAATGGGTCAGTTCCGGATGAGGGGGTGATAACAGAACCGGTACGACCCAGTTTTACATATAGTGAAGTTGGTAAGATAGTAAGTAGCGGAAAATATGAAGATAAGACTGGAACCGGCGATATCCAGGCAAGATTTACAGATCTTTTCCGGGATATTTTTGAAAAAGATGGAGAGTACGCTTTTTACTTTGATAAATATGGAAATCTGCTTTTGCAGGTGGAATTCCCTCAAAATCTTAAGGAAAATCGTGCAAATATAAGACTTTTGAGAGATGAAATGACAGGGAAAATGGGGGCATTATCAAGTGCTAAGAAAAAAGATAAAGAAAAATTGAGGAAAGAAATTACTCAATTGACGAAAGCTTTAAGTGATTTAAAGGCCAAGAATAAAGCGGAAACACAAGAGTGGCACAATCAAAATCGTCTTGCTTGTCAGGTTGATGGAGAAACCGTGATTCCAAAAAATTACGATGATTTGGGTTATCCTTTTGTGCATACTACGATTCTTTCGGAGGAAGAATATGATGAAAATCCAGGTCTAACTATAAAAGAAGTTGTTCTAAAACGTTTGGAAGAAAATGTGTCGAGCAATAAAACTCATCCAATTTATTTTAATGGCGAACAAAGAAATCTTTATGACGCAATTATAGAAATTGCCACAGCATATGATGTGCCACGCGCTATAGCCCTTGGTATACCGGCTAACGAAAGTATGTTTAGAAAAAAAGCGGAATCCGAAGCCGATGCGAAGGGAATTTATCAGTTTACGAAAGATGGGTTTGAACAGGCAAAAAGATATGCACAAGGTCATCCGGAATTTGGAAGGAAATTAAGGAGTGAATCAATAGGAAATTATAATGATTCGTGGCCGAATCGTTTTGTAAGTGCGGAACTTTTTTGTGCATATTACAGAAGTATCAAGGACAGTTTGAAGGATAATATTTCAAGTTTGGAGGAAAGAATCAAAAAATTAGATCCGTCTTTGCCAAGTGGAACTTTTGGTGATCTTGTGGCTATGACAGCTTATAATGCGGGTCCGGGTAGGACAAAAAGATGTTTGGCAAGGTTTACTGCGCTTTCCGATGAGCAAATCAAACAAATCGTAGGAGAACCTCCATATGGTGTGGACGTTTGGATTGGCTTAATAGCCTATTCGTTTGGTATGAAAATGAATGGAGAGTCAACTGGGGTTGGTGCGGATGTATTCATGTATTCGCAAAAGGCGATTGCAATGGGTTCAATAATCCGAGATGAAGAAAATATGTTGGAGGTTTTAAATAGAGATAAGCCCGGTTTTAGTACTGAGCTCAAACCTGATGCTTCCGAAAATAACGGTTCCGCGGATGAGCATAAAGACAATCAATCTTCCGGTAAGCGTAATTGGTTAAGAACAGCATTCGGTTTGTTGGCCGTAACAAGTGCGGCCACGGCCGGAGCCAGTATTGCCGCAAAAAGACAATCTGCTCAGGGTGGATTAACTCGTAGGGATGTGTTGAAAGGGTTGGTGGCCGTTGGTGCTGCTGCCAGTTTGCCGTTTGGTTCAGGTAAAGCTACAGGTAAGGACAAGCAAGAACTCGGTGCAGATGTCGACGCACAAATACCTGAAACAGGGGATGAGGTTGGTGCGGAATATGTTTATAATCAGACCCTCGTACAAGGAAGTAAAAAATTGGATGCGGTATATGCCGACTTAAGAAGGCGTATAAAAGATAGGGAAACGGGCGGGATTATGAGTTATACCCCGGATGAAAGTGATGACCTTAGGAGATATCTTATGCCACAACAGACCGCTCTTTTGCGAGGGCGATTTAAAGATATGCTCGGGGATAGTTTAGAATCTGAATTTGAGCGTATGACAACCGCACAAATTAGAAGAAAAGTACGTGGGAATCCGAATGGTGACAATATGCTTCGTCAGGCACAGGAAAAACAAGGTAGGTATATAGCTGAACAAGTCGACAGAGGAGAAGTTATACGTCTTTCCGAGAATGATTCAAAAAAGCCTTATTTTTGTGAACAAGTTGGGAGTTCCAGTGGATCTGGAAATAATCCTGAAAATATGCTTGCCGGAAAAGAAATGGAAAAAATCATGGGAACACTTGTTACGCTTGTGAATCATCAAATCGATATTTTTAATGGTGATAAGGTCGCATATGGTATTACGGATAAAAATTTTCCCGCTTTGCCAAGGATTTCAGCGATTAGAGTCACCGGGGCACTACGTACGCCACAACAAAGTTTAAATTATTTACAAAGAGGATTGCCGGCTACACTGGATTTAAGTTCACATTGGGCAGGCCGAGCAATAGATCTTGCAAGTAAAAAAAGTGCGAATGGGAATATGGTAAGACTCGCTGATGATTTGGTAGATCCAACCACAGGTATTCAATTTAGAGCCGGAGAAAAATTGCCAAACGGTGGTTATGGAAAACGTACGAGAGAGATTTATTCACACATGATTGGGCGTGCGTTGTTTGCAATGGAAATTCCGTTGAAGACGGACGGAATAGTTTTGCAACCGTTGTGGGAACAAGGTCAAAGGAATTGGCACTTAACATGGGATTCCATATAAATCATATGCTTTTGCGGCGGTGATTTTGATGTTTTTCCAATGAATCTATTACAAGTTCAACCTAGACAAGCTAAGTGAGCTTCAAAGTAGGGGTAGAACCCAAAAAGAGCTTACTGAAGCTGAAAAAGAGTTTTCCAAGTCGTTAAAAAAGAGTAATGGTCGGAGTGGCGGGACTTGAACCCACGGCCTCTTGCACCCCATGCAAGCGCGCTAGCCAACTGCGCCACACCCCGACGTGCAAATGTTTTAGCAGATTTTTAGGGTTTGTGAAATCTTTTTGAGCCCCAGTAGCGTGATAGTGCTTTCTGCGGCGATGGCGGAGAAGAGGATGAGAGCGGTTTTTATGGCGGTGTCTTGGATGAACAAAGATGCAAGGAGAAGGCTGAGCCCTACCAGTAAAGACAGGCTTTCTCTTTTTAGCAGCCAGATGTCTTTTTCGAAGGCGAAGAGGGTGATGAGGATGAGATCGTAGAAATAAGAAACGGCGGCGAGGACAAGAAGTAATGGGAGGATAAACCAGAGTTCGGGGATGACGAAGTCTTTGCCGCTGAGGAGTTTGATGGCGGTGGGGGCGACGAAGGAGCCCCCAAGGATCATAAGTACAGCCATAAGAAGGAGACTTTTTTTGAGGGTTTTAAATAAGTTGCGGATTTTTTGTGTTTCTTGGCGTTCAATAGCCTGTTTAATTGCCGGAAGGGACGAAAACATAAGTAAAGTGGAGAGCAGACTGGCGGTGCTCGCGATGTGGAGGCTGAGATTATAGGAACCGTACTGAGCGTCCGTGAGTGCTTTGGCTACAAAGTAACTGGGTAGAAAGCGGAAATATAAACTGTTGAGAATATTGATGATTCCGAAGGGGAGGGCGGTGAGGAAAAGCATTTTCATCAGGTCGTAATCCAGTTTCCAAACGAAGCGGATTTGCAGCCGTACAAAAAGCAAACTGAGGCCGGCGGTTACGACGGCCCCCGTCAGGGGGCCTAAAAAGAAAAGAGGCGCGCTTCCGGGTACGCTGAAATAAATGAGAAGCACGATAAGCCCCAAGTTGGCGATTCGTCCGGCTACCAAGGCTGCTGTCGCGCGCCCCATCTTATAATTGGCCTGTAGCATTCCGTCACACACCGAAGTGAGATAATCCAAAAACAACGAGCTCATAAAAAAGAGCATGCCCAAGAAAAAAGTGCTGCTTGGCACCCAAAACCAGGCGTAGAGCGCGCCGGCTCCGAAAAAGATCAGTGCCGTTACCATGCGGAGTGCCAAAGCATTCACGAATAACTTGCCGTCGCGCGGACTTTCCGACATCTTGCGTACCGTATTCCCAAAAATTCCCAAATTTGCCGCCACCGAAAAAAACAATGCATACTCCGAAATCTTTCCGTAGAGCCCGTATTCCTCAACGCCCAGGGCGTTGGTCACCAACTTAATACTTACCGTCCCTAATACAATTTGAGCCGCTTTGCCCAAAAGTTGTACTACGGTGGACCAAACAATTTTATTCATGGTAGTACTTCAATGATTCGGGGAGTTCCCTTAAGCATATCCGTGTTGTTCCAATCGTGCAGGGCGTTTTCAATAACAGCCCAATCATAAACGTAATCCGCTCCGTTACGCGTCCCCACATCATGCGTCACAATCTGCATTTTTTCCGCGTCGTAACCTTTCACCACCATCATATGATAGATAGGTCCGCCATTGAGATAGTTGGGGTTGCCCAAATATTTTCCGGCAAAAGGCGCAATAATCAAATGTCCGTCGGCCAAAATTTCCTGAAAATCTTCAAAAGTCGGATGATCATGTATCACCGTTTCCAAGCCATACTGAATTTTGATCATTTCCGCAGTCTGAGCCACGGTGGTATGTTCATAAGCTCCAAAATAACCAATTTCCCAGTCTATCAAACGCAAAAGCTCGGTGTTGTAAGCCTCCCGGTCCAAATTGAGGCCCTTATGTACGTTGGCCACCAGAAGTACGCTAGCCTCCTCGCAAGCTTCCTGCCAGGGATAATCCCAGTTGGAATAGGGGGCCTGAGTGTAAAAAGGCAGATCAATATTGATGCTGGTAGGGAGCTCCTCCTGGACCCTGGGCAAGTCATCGATGGATTTTTTACCTTCAAGCAGGTCTTCCAAAAGGATCGAATCAGGCGCGTCAGGACCTTCCAGTTTTTGCTGTTGCCAGTACTCGTGCACTAGATAAGTACCGCTTCCCAAGATTCCCAATGCGAGCACAGCTAAAATAAGCTTTTTCATATGCCAGAGTATAAGGAAGAATCACCCAATCGACAAGGTGGGGCCTTAAGGTATTGCATAAAATGAAAAGTATGCTATTATATCAAATATGCCCTCTCCAGAAGAATCGCTAAAAGCACGTGAACAGTACCTGGAAAGTCTGTCGAACTTGGATTTCCCGGATGATTTTCCCAATCGTGTTACTCGTGAACGCAGGCCCGAAAATTTGCAAATTATGGCCGCTTTTTCCAGGAGCATCCTTTCTTATTTAAGAGAAGCGGGTTATCTGGACATTTTTGATGGAGGATTTGACCCTGAGATCAAAGTAATTTTACGGGAGATTTTAACGGAGGTGAGCCATACCATTCCGACAGGCTCTCTTATGACAATTAGCCCATCTGAGGTCTGGGGTGGACATGTATTGCCGAATAAACGATGGATCTTAATGACCTTGCGCACCAATCTAAGAAGTCTCTTGAGAGCTAATCTTGAGCGTAAAGAGAAAGCAACCCTGACCAGCTTTATAAGTGGACATCAGGAGACCCATGCGGTTGCTGTAGGTGATCTTAAGACAGCATTCCAAGAACAATTGACACAAGTACTGCAACAAGAAAGAATCGATCCCCTGACCGGGTTACCCAGACGTGCATCTTACGATGCTTACGTTGAGTTGATTACACGCGAATACCCGGAAGACTTTGTCGCCTGTGTCTTCTTTGATTTGGATCACTTTAAGGAAGTAAATGATACTTATGGCCATCCTGCGGGAGATACAGTTCTTCGTGGAGTAGGTCAGCTTTTGCAAGGACTTACTCGCGAAGGAACAGCCTTTAGATATGGTGGTGAAGAATTAGTAGTAGTGCTTCATGGAAATTCTCAGGAGGAGCTGAAAATGAGAGCACGTGAGATTGCATGTTCTTTAAGAAAACAGCTTGAGGAAAGTAGGTTTGCAGATGATAAGGGCAGTGAAATCAAAGTAACCGTGTCGGCAGGAATCGCAGTGGGAAAAATGCCGGATTATGATGAGATTTTGGGTCATGCAGATGCAGCCATGTATGCGGCAAAAGGAGAGGCTGGGGGCGAGGGGAGAAATCGAGTGTGGGTGCATGGGGAAGAGGAGCCTGAACCCAGAGAATAGGATAGGTCTAAAAAAGCCCGCCGGGAACGGCGGGCTTTTTTAGCTGTTTGACAGCTAATTAGTCTTGATAGAATTCTTCGTAAGTCAGGTCTACGATCTTGGCGGCTTCTGCGCGTGAGAGGTCGTCGTCAGGACGGAAAGAACCGTCGCTGTAGCCCTCTACAAGGTCGAGCTCATCGGCGAGTACAACGGCCCAAGCAAACCAGTCGTAAGTCTCCACGTCGGAGAAGTCGATGTCGTGAGAGTCGTAATCGTAGTCATCTTCACCTGCGATGCGAAGCAAGATCACGAGTGCTTCACTACGGCTGATATCTTCGTTAGGACGGAAGTCTCCATCATCATAGCCTTCAACATATCCCTTAGTTGTAGCGTAGGTAACGTAGTCGTAATACCAAGCGCTGGAAGAAACGTCGTCGTAATGTACCCCTGAAGTTGAATAAGGATCCTTATCGGCACCCAGAAGGGCCATTTTAAGGAACTCGGCGCGACTCACGTCTGCATCAGGTCCAAAGTAATATTTGCTGTATCCCTGAACCACTTCACGGTCGAAGAGATTACAGATGTATTCTTCACCCCAGTGACCATCGATATCGGTGAAGTCTTCACAGGTATCGTCTGATGAACCAGGTCCTTCTTCGAGTTCTTCATCGTCTTCTTCACGGCAGTTGTTGTCTTCGTCGGCTTCATCAACCGCATCTGAAACATCCACACAAGCTTCCACATCGTAGTTGTTTCCGTGGTCATCGAAGACATTGTCTCCAACGTTGATCTTGCTGGTTTCGCCTTCCTGGAAGAAGTCAGCCTCATCTCCGTCGTTCTCGTCTACTACGAGGGTGTATTCAAGGTCTCCATCCACGTAAACGTAGATTGCAATGGTTTCGCTGTCGTCCACGTCTTCATCACCAGAATTGGTGACCTCAATGACCAAATCTTCGTCATCCATGTACATGTCTTCCATTTCAAGATCGACTCCGTCTGTTGAAGTATTACCAAGTTCGAGAGTCTTCTCGTAACAGTTGTTGTTCTCATCATCTTCATCCACGGTATCCGTGGCGTCCACGCAAACTTCTACGGTATATTCTTCATCTTCATCTGCGAGGAAGTCGTCACCAAGGTTAATAGTTTCATCCTCACCAGCATTGAGAAAGCTGCTCGAAGAGTCGTTTTCGAAATATTCATAATATTCACGGTCACCGTCCACATATACGGAAACGTATACATTTTCGTCCTCGTCCACATCTTCATCGCCTTCATTTTGAAGAACGAACACGAAGTCACCGTCGTCCTCCCAGTCCATAGATTCCACATCGAGGTCGACTTCATCATCACCGGTGGATCCACTGCTGCTAAGCGTAAAGCTTTGAGTCACCTGAGGATCAGAATCGGAATCACGAGGGGAACTGAAAGTAGTGGTCGTAGTGGTGTAACCGGAAGCACTGATCTGGACTTTTCCAAGGTCATTAGAGATAGGAGTGATGCATCCGTATTGGCCGTTTGAAATGTAAGTACAGTTAATAGAATAACTGTCGTCGCCCATTTTTACCGTAGCGTCCGTAATAGTGCTGCCACTCGAGTTTTCAACCGTTGCGAGGTAAGCATAGTCAAGGCTTTCGCTGATAATGCTAGTAGTTTCGCTGAAATTTCCCGTAGCACTTTCTTGTACAAAACCGGGAACTTTAATGGTGTAGGTATAAGAAGTGCTGGAAGGGGTATAAAGAGCATAAGCATGGTCGCTATCAGACATGTTTTTTGCGGCATAAACGTTGACGTCTCCGGTACTAGAACTGAAATAGACATTATTAAGCGCCATTTCAACATCAGCTCCGAGTGGATTTTCAATATCAAGGTCCACATTGTAGTTCAAAATTCCCAATTGGTCGGCCTCTGCCGTGGTTGAATAGTCGGAAGTGATTCGAAGACGAGCAAAATAAAGACTTGAAGAAGCCTCTTCAACGTCGCTGTCTTCAGCGAAGTCCATATTAATGGTAGTCTTAGCCCAAGAATCAGGACGTTCCCATTGAACGTTGAATACTCCGGTAGAGCTGTCGTTTTGAATGCTTGCCGTGGTTTCAGAAACCAAAGTAGCCCAAGAACTTCCATTCCAATACTCTATAATGTATTTACCACCGCTTGCGGCAGTGCCTACGTCAATAGTGATACCATCAAACTTTTGATCGAAACCAAAATAAAGAACTTCACCGGTGTGTTGACCAATAGTTACATCGTTTACACCGGTATCGCTCCCGTCGGTGGTTTTTTCGAAAGTATCGCTCCCGTCGTTATAAATAACAGCATCTGCGAAGGCATTGGATAGATCAATACCTGAATACGTTGTTGTGGCGTTCGCAGGAAGAGCCACATTACCGGCCAAGAGCATCGCGAGGCCTAGCAGAGAGATAAAACGTTTCATATAAAGGGTTAAAAATTGAAACAAGGGATCGATTCTACTACAATTTAAAATAAAAGCAAGTATTTTCTCAGTCCATTGCTATAATGCAGGACAAACTACTTTATTACAGGTTTTAAAATAAGAGCCAGAAAAAAGCAGATTATGGAAACCAAAACGATGGCACTCCCGCTGGGAGTGTCGAGTATATAAGAAAGAAAGAGCCCGGTGACAACGGAGATCTCGGCAAAGAGAATGGCCAGAACCACGGTGGAACGGAAACTGTTAGCCATTTGCAGGGCGGCCAACACGGGGATGACCATAAGTGCTCCGATAAGCAGACCCCCTACTATTTTAAGAGAGAGTGAAACGGTGAGGGCCGCGAGGATGCCGAGACTTGTTTTTATTAAATTGGTGCGGAGGCCGGAGGCTTCGGCGAGTTCTTCATTAAAGGCCAAAGTTACGAGAGGCCACCAGAATAGAATAACTCCTACGAAAGTGGTAACGGTTAATAGCGCCAGGAAAAAAAGGTCTTGATGGTTTACCGTAGTGATACTTCCGAATAAATAAGTTTCAAAAGAAAGGGAAGTGTGGGAGAGGCTGATGAGAGTGACAGCGACGGCGAGTCCTCCGGAAAGGAAGAGCGCCTGCACGGCTTCAATACTCAGACGTCCTCGTGTTACGATTTTCTCGATTCCTGTGGCGGCTAAGATGCTCACAAATAAGGCGCCGAGTAGAGGAGAGATGCCGGCTATCACGCCTACTCCTACTCCTGCGAGTGCGGTGTGGGAAAGCGTATCGGTGAGCATGCTGGAGCGGCGAGCCACCAAAAAAGTTCCAAGCAGCGGAGCCGAGGCGCCGATGAGTACGCCGGCCATTAGGGCGCGGGTCATGAAACTGTAATCGAAGAAATCAAACATGGTGCGCGCGGTGTTTTATAGGCTTAAATTCTTCGCCAAAAGTTTTATCCCACATGTTGTGAGTACTAAGTTCAGCCGGTTTACAACTGGCGTGCAATTGGTGGTTGAGGCAAAGCACTCGGGAAGCTTGAGCGGTAACCATTTCCAAATCGTGGGTTACCATAATGATAGTTAATTTTTTCTTTTTATTAAGCTTGGAAAGCGTTTCGTAAAAGTTTTTTTGAGAGGGAAGGTCCACGGCACTAAGCGGCTCATCCAAAAAAAGAATAGAGGGATTGCTAACCATTGCCCTGGCGATTACTACGCGTTGGCGTTGACCGCCGGATAAATCGGAGAACATGTTTTTTTTAAGACTGCCGGCCGATACCATTTCCAGTGCTTCGTCGATGGCCAGTTTTTCTTCCTTTCTCAGCGGTCCGAATGAATGGCGACTCACGAGGCCGGTAGCCACCACTTCTTCCACGTTCATAGCAAAATTGAAACTGTTGGTGGTGGTGAAGTGCTGCGGCACATAACCGATACACTTTTTAGCGGCGAGACTGTGGGCCCTCCTCCCTTTCACATGAATTTCGCCTTTGCTGAGTACGAGTAAACCAAGCATGGCACGGAGAAGTGTAGTTTTTCCCCCACCGTTCGGGCCCACGATCCCTACATATTCGCCGGGTTGAATAGTGAAACTAATGTCTTCAAGAATACGATGCTTACCCAGCATCACGCTCACGTTGTCCGCTTCTAATATTGGGTTTACTTTCATTGGCAGGAAGCACAGAGGCCATAAAGATTTAAATGGTGGTCTTTGGAAAGATGCCCTTTTCTTTTTAGACTCTTACCGATTTTTATTATTGTCCGCTCAAGCTGCTCGTTTTGAAAATCAAAAACTTCTTTACACACTTCACAAATAAAATGATGATGATGCCCGCCTTTCTTTTTAAGCTCATAAGTGCGGAGGTCTTGAAAAAGTTGCGTCTCTTCCACCACGTTCACGTTCGCTAGCGTCTCCAGCTCACGATACAAAGAAGTTTTATTTGGATTTAATTTCATTTTTTTGAGGCGAGCTTGAATGTCGGGGATGGAAAGGGGTCCGTTTCCTTTTCCCAAAATCTTTAAAATACCCTGTTTCAGAGGGGTGACACGAAGGCCAAGTTCGCGGAGGGAAGAAAGAAGATCAGTAGTTTTCATAACCATTCGTTAATGCAACTTGGTTGCATTATGAAGTCTTTTGATGTCCGGAGCAAGTTTTTATAAAGTTTCCGGCTCACCGCCTATGTAATCCGGTTTTAAAATGTACACGTCGAGAAGGGCTTTATAAGTAGCGAGCCATTCGCGAGTTTCATAGTAATCGGTGAACACATAGGGCTGGCGATCTGCAATAACGCCGATACTCTCCACGCCGAGTGTATTGCAAGTAAATAGAGCGCGGGGGAGGTGAAATTTTTGAGTTACGAGTATGGCTTGCTCGATATTCCAAATTTCTTTTGCGCGAATACAGCTATCGTAAGTGCGGGCACCGGCAAAATCCTGAGCGATGACATCCTCCGGGATACCCCAGTTTATTAGGAAGTCGGTCATGGCGGCGGGTTCGTTGTAGTACTCGTCGGTTATGTTATCACCGGTTACCAGGATTCTTTCCACAGTACCGTTGTTGTAAAGTCCCGCCGCCGTGATAAGTCGGTCTGTGAGGGCATCCGAAGGGTGCCCGTTCGCATTTAGCCCTGCGCCAAAAATAATTGCCACGGGCGCCGGCGGAATGTACTGTTCCGCGCTGTACATTTTTCTCGCCTCAATGGTTTGAATGAAGGCCGGGAAAAATCCGGCGCCTACGACGGCTAGAATGAGTCCGAGCAGTAGATAACGTTTCTTTATTCTCACGGACTCATCTTAGCATATTTATTATTCCTCATCGAAATAGTTCCATGGATTTTTTCATCATACTGTTTGCATGTGGGTCCGTTTTAGCACGTCGAATGAGACTCATTGTTTATAAAGATCACTTTTTAAATTGTTTACTGCAAGTTTCTAAAAAATAGAGTAGCACGATTTTTGATTTATTTACATGCGCATCTTATCCATAAAATATTTTTTCATTTGCGAGAGGGATTTTGGAAAAGAGTTCTTGTCGAGTTCTGTGAAAAAGAGGACATTTTTTGTAGTTCTTTTTTTACTCCATAACCCACTACGCCATGCCAGTAAAAAAGAAAGCAAAGAAATCAGCACCTAAGAAAAAGGTTGCTAAAAAATCAGCTAAGCGAAAGGCTCCCGCAAAGAGGAAGGCAGCAAAACGACGTTAAAGCCCTCTCTACGCCAAAACTCCATCCGTAAAAAGGGTGGAGTTTTTTGTTATTCTAATTTGAGTGGGAAATAATAGTGTGCAAGCCCTTCGTTAACAAAATCCACCTTTATATTTAATGCAATTTCCGTTTCATCTGTCGGGAAAGGTTCTTCAAATAAAAAAGTATGATCATCAATGACGGTGTAAGGCAATTCACGATGAGTGGCTTCACCGTTTTTATTGTAAGTTTTTATGCTGAGACTGCTAATCTCATCTGTGAAAGTGACCGTGAAAGTTAGATCGGTCCCGTTTATATAAGGAGTGTAGGTGAGGGCGGAAAAATCGATAGGTTCTTTATCAAAACACACGATGTCCGTGCAATAACTCCATGGGAAACCTGCAATTTGAGTTCCGTCTTCTAATGTAAGGCTCACCGTTGGGCGTACATTCAATTCATTTTGCAAATCCACGTGCAGACTGTCGTCCGCACACCCATTCATCAGCAGAAGCAGCAAAATCGTAAGCAGTTTCTTCATATCGCTTGATCAAAAAGATTAAGATCTTCTGGAAATATAGTCTTTCAAATTATGAATTTCAACAAAAGCATGTAAGCGCTAGAATGCATGCATGAAAATTACTCGCCTCGTTTCCTTCATTCTTCATCCACAGTTCGTTTTCCCGGTGGTTTTGTTTTTGCCTTTTTTGAAAGGGGAGGTGATCCCGGATTATTTTGCCGTACTTGCCATTAGTTTTATATTTTCAAGTGTCGGTGTGGATTTTCCTTTTGGTCCCACTCATTGCGGTTTCGAGACTGATTTTAAAAAGACACCAAATATCGGAGGTACTTTTAGGAGTGGGGATTCCGTTGTTTTTTCTGCTAGTTTAAAAAAAGTAGGTTCCATTTACTTTGAGTCCATTTTATTGTATTCTTCCCACATGAAATGGCTCAGCACATTCATTGTGGTCCTTCTCACTTTTGGCGTCTTTTGTCCGATGACGTTGGATTTGCACCATGCTTCGGAGAATGCAGGCGAACCGCAATGCGAAGTTTCCGATTGTTTCGTACACGTTGACGGACAAGAACCTCTGTTGGCTTTGGATATGCAGACATTTATTCCGATGCCGATTTTCGAATGGTTGTTAAATGAAGAAGTACCTCATGACACCAATTTATTATCCGACAGTTCGCCGCCGGTGAAAATTGCTTCCACCAAGACCATTGTGCTACGACTTTAGAAAGAGATAAGAATTTTTATTCTTAATTCTCTTTCTTAATATGGAAAATAATAAAGAAAATTTCTACATCAAAGGCATGACTTGCGCCAGTTGTGAGCTTTTGATTGAAAGAAAACTTAAAAAAGTGCCCGGAGTGTTGGATGCTCATTCCAACTTTAGAAGCGGGTTTACAGTAGTGAAAACGGATAACAAAAATCCGCCTTCTGCAGGAGCGATTGAAGCGGCCATTGAAGAAGCAGGCTACTCGCTTACCGAAAAGTCTTTGGAAGCGTTGGAAGGGAAAAGCCAAAAGTGGCTGGAAATTGGTGCCTGTCTCCTTTTGATCTTTGCACTCTATAAAGTACTTCAGGGCTTTGGCCTGTTTTCACTTAGTGGTGCGGTTGAAGGAGTGACGGATTTTGCTGGAATCTTTTTAATTGGACTTGTGGCGGGGACCTCCAGTTGTTTGGCGGTGACCGGAGGACTTCTGCTCAGCATGGCGGCTAAGTATAACGAAATGAATCCGGAGGCTTCGCGCTGGCAAAAGTTCAAACCACTACTCTCTTTTAATGGAGGACGTCTGCTTTCCTACTTTTTTTTAGGAGGCCTCGTGGGGCTACTAGGTCAGTCGCTTACGCTGAGCCCCGCCGTGACGGGTTATCTGAATATTGCCGTGGCGCTGCTCATGTTTTTTCTGGCACTTTCGATTTTGAAAGTCATTCCAAAGAACCATTTTGTTCTACGTTCACCCAAGTGGCTTACGCATTGGATTTCCGGAATTTCTGAACACTCGCATCCTTTCGCACCGATGCTTTTGGGCGCTTTAACTTTCTTTTTACCGTGCGGCTTTACTCAGTCTTTGCAGCTTTCCGCACTGGCTTCCGGTAGCTTCATGGAAGGTGCACTGACTATGTTTGTGTTTGCACTAGGAACATTACCGGCCTTGCTTGGCATTAGTGCCATTTCTTCTTATGCTAAAGGCAGAACTTCCCGGATCTTTTTACGTTTTTCCGGAACGTTGGTGCTGGTTTTGGCTCTCTTCAACTTAAGGAGCGGATTGATTCTAAGTGGAGTGGACGTAAGTGCTCTGGTACTCGAGTCTGAGGTTGAGGTGACGGAAAATGTTGTGACAGAAGAGGAAGGGATTCAAGTAATCCATTTGAAGGCTTCGGCCTACGGTTATTCGCCCGGCTCGGTAAGCATTGAGGCCGGCAAGCCCACGCGCGTTGAAGTGGAATCGGGCTCTACTCTTGGAGGCTGTGCCACGGTAATTACTGTCCCTAAATTTGGTTTAGTGGAGTATCTTAGCCCCGGGACTACCACATTATTGGGTCCCATTGAAAACCCTCAAGACGATTTTCTCATCACCTGCTCCATGGGCATGGTCAGCACTAAGGTTAAAGTAATTTCTAATCTTTAAACTCTTTTTTATGAAAACGACCATTTTTGTTCCCGGAATACACTGTAATTCTTGCGTTACCATGATTAAAGAAATCAGTGGCGATTTTCCCTCGATTCTAAGCGTCGATGTGGACATGGGATCGAAGAAAGTTTCTTTAGAGCATACCGAGGATTTTGATTTCGACGCTTGGTCGCATGAAATTGAAGCACTTGGTGCGGAGTACACGGTAAAGAAAATTTCTTAAAACATTTATTTATGACAGAACGCACAATCCTTTCGATTAATGGGATGCACTGCAGCAGTTGCGCAGCGTTGATCACTCGAAAACTTAAAAAGACACCCGGTGTGGAAGAAGCCAATGTGAATTTTGCTTCCGCGCGGGCGCACGTTCGCTATGATGCTGCAAATGTGAAAGTTGAAGATTTACTCGCGGCCGTGAAGGCGGCGGGATACTCCGCAGATGTTGCAGATGAGAAAAACCGTGAAGCGGAAAAGAAGCGGGCAGAGAAAGAAATTAAAGGTTATAAAAACAAATTTTTAGTGGCGTTGGTTTTGAGCGCGCCGATGATTTACCTTATGTTCCTTACCTTTGACCCGATCATGGGTTGGGCTTCTTTGATTTTGGCTACGCCGGTGCAATTTTGGTTGGGCGGTGGATTTTATAGAGGTATGTGGTCCAGCTTGCGCATGAAGACTTTTAATATGGATAGCTTAATTGCTATTGGGACAAGCACGGCTTACTTCTACAGTCTTTATAATTTTATTACCGGGGGTGAGGAACTCTATTTTGAAGTGGCGGCTTTGCTCATTACTTTTGTACTTTTGGGTAAATGGTTGGAGGCTAAAGCAAAAGGAAATACCGGTGAGGCGATTCAAAAACTTATGGGTTTGCAGGCCAAGACGGCCCGAGTGCTGCGTGATGGAGAGGCGGTAGATATTCCTATGGAAGAAGTGGTGGCCGGAGACATTGTAGTGGTTCGCCCGGGCGAAAAAATTCCGGTGGATGGAATCATCACAAAAGGACTTTCGTCTGTGGATGAATCCATGTTGACGGGAGAAAGTATTCCGGCTGAAAAAAAAGTGGGTGACAAAGTTTTTGGTGCCACAATGAATGGTCATGGAAGTTTTGAATTTCGTGCGGAAAAAGTGGGAGCGGAAACGGCACTCGCGCAAATCATTCGTTTTGTGGAAGACGCACAGGGTTCCAAGGCGCCCATCCAAGCTTTTGCGGACTGGGTATCTTCATGGTTTGTCCCCGGGGTGATTGGTGTGGCCATTTTGACTTTAGTGGGTTGGCTGCTGGTTGGGGCGGAGCCCGGTTACGCGCTGCTTGCTTTTGTTTCAGTGATCGTGATTGCGTGTCCATGTGCGCTGGGATTAGCGACGCCCACAAGTATTATGGTGGGAACCGGGAAAGGCGCTGAAAACGGTATTTTGATTCGTGGTGGAGAGGCGCTGGAGGCGGCAAATAAAATTGATACGATTGTTTTTGATAAAACGGGAACCCTTACGAATGGAAAACCCGAACTCACTGATTTGATTCCGTTTAAGATTGGGCGCAACGAAGCCTTAAAGTTGGCGGCGAGTTTGGAGCAGGGCTCCGAGCATCCGCTGGCGGAAAGCATTGTGCGTTATGCCAAGCAGGAAAAAATACAACTTGCTACGATTGAAGACTTTAAGGCCATCCCCGGACACGGCGTGGAGGGAACGATTGAAGGTAAGAAATATTATTTAGGGAATCGAAAACTTATTGAAAAGATCGCTGTTTCTGAATTGGTCGCGGAGGAGGTAGTACATCAATTGGAAGAAGAGGGGAAAACCGTGATGTTTTTGGCGGATGAAAAACAGATTTTGGCACTGGTGGCTGTGGCAGATACACTCAAGACAACTTCCAAAGAGGCTCTACTTTATTTAAGAGCCATGGGCATGAAGCTCTTTATGATCACGGGAGATAATCGCCGCACGGCGAATGCGCTTGCGCATGAGCTGGGCATTAACAATGTACTTGCGGAAGTGTTGCCCGAAGAAAAGGCTAATGAGATAAAAAAACTTCAGGAACTTGGGCATCGAGTGGCCATGGTGGGGGATGGGATTAACGACAGCCCCGCGCTTGCGCAAGCGAACTTGGGTATTGCCATGGGAAGCGGAACAGATATTGCCATGGAAACCGGTGGAATTATTTTAGTGAAGAACGACCTCCGCGATGTGGCCACAGCCATACAACTGAGCCGCGCCACTGTGAGTAAGATCAAACAAAATATGTTCTTCGCGCTCTTTTATAATGTGATCGGCATTCCGATTGCGGCGCGGCTTTTTGCTAACTTTGGAGTAGTACTGCGTCCCGAGCTTGCCGGTTTGGCTATGGCGTTCAGTTCCGTTTCGGTGGTGACCAATTCTTTACTCCTCAAAGGATTCCACCCTGGCAAGCGAAACTGGATCTCTGGGCTCGCGCCATTTGCAATGGCGCTCGCCTTCACAGGCCTGTTTTTATTTTTTATAAGTGTCAGCTCCTAGTTCGTAGATTTTTTGAGAGAGAGGTGAGGCACACAAAGGCTCTCGTACTGAGCCTCCTCTCAAAAAATCTAGCGATAGTTTGTAAAATCCACCGGCAGAGGCAGCGTTTTTTCCGCTCGCAACATGGTGATGATTTCCTGTAATTCATCGCGAGACTTAGATGTGACGCGCACAGTGTCGCCTTGAATGCTGGGCTTGGCCTTTGGAAACTTGTCGCGAATGAGTTTGGAAATTTGTTTGGCCATTTCCTGATCCAAAGTCTTGATGAGTTGCACAACGTAGCGCACTTGATTCCCTCCTATTTTTTCCAATTCACCTTTCTTTAATACTTTGGGCGAGAGTTTTCGGTTGATCATTTTTTGCAGCAAAATACCCCATGCCGTTTCCAACGACATGTCCGAAGGCGCAGTGATCGTTACTTTTTCATCCGTGAGTTCCAATTCAATATGCAAATCTTTCAGGTCGTAGCGTACGGCGATTTCTTTTTTAGTCTGTTCAAACGCATTGCGAACTTCTTGGAGGTCGAACTGACTGACAATGTCCATGGAGGAGTCGGAAGCCATAAGTAGGGATTATTTCCTTTAGAGTAATTAAATGCTTTCGCTTCGGCAAGTGAGCCTATACGTTCTTCTCCAAATCTCGATAGAAATTTTCTCGACCGGCCACTGTAACGATAATTAAGTTTTCTTTGACTTGGTAGGCGATTCGATACTGTGTTTTCGTGAAGTGGAAATGGTGCGACCGTAGACCTCTTAAATTCCCGCTCAACATTTCCCCAATTCGTGGATTTTCTTTTATTTTTAAAATTTCTTCTTTGATCCTCTCTTTCAAAGGAGCATCTGCCCTCTTAATAAAATGATGAACCTGTTTTAGGAAAAGAATCTCCATTTTCAGTTGAACGTTTCTTCAAAGGTATAAACTTCCCCTGTATCTTCGTAGTGGGCCAACTCTTTTAGAATAAACTCTTCTTCTTTTTGCTTCAGAAGAGCCTTGGAATCGAAATAAAATTTGAGAGCTGTGTTCACCATCCTGCTTTTATTGGAGGCACTTTGAATTTTATCCCAATTGTCTGCAGTGAAGGAAATAGACGACCGTGAAGCGGGCATAGTAATGTGGTTACGTTTATATTATATCATAACCACATCCAATCTGTCAAATGGGCGAGGCTATGAATCAAGAAATAGCGTTGTTATAAGGTCCACAACACCCTCTATTTTGTGCTAAGCTAAACGCATGCGCACTCTTAAACACCCCTTGGTCTTTCTGATTTTGCTCGACTTGATAATGGTGGCGGGTCGAGTTTTGTACACAAGTGAAATCACTTACGCGTTTCTTGTATGGAATTTATTATTGGCTCTTTTCCCATTTCTACTCAGTTCTTGGGCGCAGCAGAAACAATGGCCTCAAGGGAAACGACTTTGGCTGCTCGCGCTCGGTTTTTTGTGGCTCTTTTTTCTCCCGAATGCGCCTTATATCTTGAGCGACTTCTACCATCTTCGCACCAAAACGGATATGGCCACGATTTGGATCGACATTTTGATGATTTTTTCCTATTCGTTGACGGGTCTCATGATGTTTTATTGGTCCCTATTACAGGCATTTGAACTTTGGAAAAAAGTTATAAAAAGAGGTGCAGAGCCTTTCATTATTGCGGTTTTACTACTTTGTTCGATTGCCATTTATCCGGGTCGCTATCTCAGACTCAATAGTTGGGATCTGTTCACTCAGCCCGATGAAGTTCTTTCCGCCTTTTTAACGGCTTTATCAAGCAGCTCTTTTTGGAGGATCACGCTTCCTTACTTTCTTTTCCTCACATTGGGTTATGTGTTTGTGCGCTTGCTTAAATCGTCGAAATCCTCTACACTACGCTAGTAATCACCACGAAGAGCGCCTTTTAAGGGTCGGTCCTTACTAGGTTCTCTTCTTTTTTGTGGTGTCTCGTTTTAGGTAGCTCAGTTTTTTACGCAAGTCACTGATGAAGGCCAGCGTTTCGGAAGGGAAGCGCTTGAGGAGAGCGGAGTAAGCTCTTTGGTTGGGAATCAATAGTTTTCCTAACTTTTTTTCTTGCATCAAGTATTTGGCCAAACAGTGAAAATCGCCGTCGCCGGTTACAATAACCGCTTTATTATAATTTTTGGATTCAATCATAGCTTGCAGCACCAGTTCGGCGTCGCAGTTCCCTTTAGTAATACCATTATGGATCAGGGTGGGCTTGTAAACGCAGGTGAATCCAGCCTCGGTCAGTGCCTTATAAAGCTCGGCATTCTCTTCGAGGAAACCAATAAATAAAAAGGCCTTGGAAATTTGGTACTTATCCTTCAAATAAGCCCGGAACTTCCGATAGTCCAGTTTCCAGCCGAGTTCCCTAATGCTTAAGTTGAGGTTCTGACCGTCTATAAACGCGTAATTATTCTCTTTATTTTTCATTTTTCTATTACTCTCACTTAATAAGTATACTCCTTTTCTCCTTATTTGGCTATTAATCAAAAATCCCCGGGTTTAACCCCGAGGACTTTTTTAGATTAGTTGCTAGAACTAAACAGCTGCAGATTCATCTTCTTCAGGTGCTGCTTCTTCGCTCGTTCCCGTGTCGAGAACTACGTTGATAGCCTTGGGACCTTTTTCAGATTCAGCGGTTTCAAAAGAAACTGCGTCACCCTCCTTCATGTCCTTGAAGTTGCCATCCGGACAGTCGTTAGCATGGAAGAAGATGTCCTTCTTTCCTTCTATCGTAATAAAACCGAACCCTCTGTCGTCTAACTTTTTGATGATACCTTTCATAGTGATAAGGTAAAAAAATAAATTTCCTTTAAGTGGTGTTTTTTGAGGAATTTATTTCTAAAACCTTAAAACTCTACCTATTAGAAGCCCATTCTACACTTTAATGGATGCTTGTCCAGGGAATAGAATAATAGTTACTCACAGCTTGTTTTACGACACCGTTTTTGTTTATAGTATTTCTGCATCTTAACTTCCACGTTTTTATGGCAAAAGGAATGAACGCACGGTCCAATTCGAAAAAAGCTCCCAAAATGAGCAAGGACGAAAAACGAAAAGCCAAGCGAGAAAAAAGGGCTTAACATAAACGCAAACCGCTATAGCCTATTCATAGCTATTCCCCGGCTTTTATGATAGCCTTGGTCGGTGAAAAGGAGGTATTTATCATCTTTCTTAGACGGGTCAAATTAGCCGCTAAGCAGCTTGCCAACCGGGCTCTTTTCAGGTATAAATGCAAAATATTTAAACAATAATAATGCGAAATTTAGCAACTCTTTGCGCGCTACCCGGCCTGCTTTCCGCTTGCAGTGTGTTGGAGCAATCGAGGCATCTCAATTCCGAGGAAGATTCGCAGGTTGTTTTTGTGATAGGGGAAATAAGAAGGGCGATGCCTATTATGTGCGATTTTGTAGATTATGCAGATCCGCTTTTTGATGCTGAGGGGAATTCGGTTTCTTCAAATAGTGTATTAAAAACAGCTATGTGGGATACATATGAATATATCGTTTCCTTATATGAAGAGGACAAAATTCTGGTTTCATCCACAGCTATTAATACGGGATATGAAGCCGACGGTTTGGCTCCACGCGAGGATGAGGAATGCGGACTATGGGGAGGAGAATTTGGGAATTGGATGATACTTTCACCCAAAGTGTTCGGCGGTCCTTATTTAGTCAGGTGCATCGCGCACGAAGGGGGCCACCGAGACTATAATGCGGGAGATTATGGCCATTTACCTGAAATTATGGCGGATCCGGATAATGGCGCATTAATTGTTGACGTCGGTGACTACCCGTCTTTTTACGGTGATTTTGCGCAAAACGTGGTGGATTCAAGCCACATTGCCGACGCGAGCGTATTTGGTTGGGACGAAAATTCTGCCGTTGAAGCCGTGGACGGATCAAGTAACTTTTCTGACAATCCCGGTTACGATTCCCGTTTTCATTTTGTCTACGGAAATACCTATGCGTCGTTTTTTGAAGACATGCTCTATAATCCGGAGTTGGCCAGCGACACACTCGAAGATTTCGACTCGAATGCCGGGCGGGACGTATCTGACGATTTGTCCGCAGCTTTTTATGATCGCCCCGCTACGGTTTTTGGACCGATGGGAGTTACTCCGGATGAATTGGGTACAATTGTTAAGAGACATCCTGACTATTATGCCGATCCAAGAAAGAACATAATCAAAGCGATGGACAAAGCACTTGTTACCGAATTTGATTTAGATGGCGGCTCCGGCGTGTTCGAATTCTAATCAACTGACGTAGTTCCCCGGGCGTAAGCCCGAGGGATGTAGTGGATGCCCGCATCTTCGTGGTGGTGTAAAGTGGAGGCATGGAGAAGCTACGAAAAAGTTCACACGCAGTTTTCATTT
>JBAZQU010000048.1:0-5086 GCA_041645035.1 Candidatus Altimarinota bacterium
ACACTCTGCTGCAAAAATTCCATGTGTTCGAAGCCAATCACTTTTTCATAAAGAGAGGAAGTCAGTATTTTAGATACAACGAAATCTACAAAGAAATGAAAATTCGCGGAGAAATGGAAAGAATCGAAAAGATCACAACCAACTTCGCTCCCGTTCTTTATGAAATAACCGAGAAATACTTACAGGAAAATAATTTCAAGGTTTTGGATTTCACGAATAAGACACTTTTGCAATCATAAGCAACATTTTCCCCATTTGCCAAGCTAAGCCCTGAGAGAAACCTTGTTTTCAGGCTATTTGATCGTATAATCTTCCAGGTCTACCTTTTCTAATCCCTAAGCCACTTTTCCATGTTTTCGTTCAAAAAACTGCTCGCAGGCAAAGTTCTCCTGATCCTTTTATTCGCAGGAGTGCTTGGTTACGTTGATTCCGTTACCGATCTCAAATTGGGTCTGGACCTCAAAGGAGGAACGCAGCTCGATTATGCCATCGATATGAGCCAAGTGGCTGAAGCGGATCACGACCAAATTATAGAAGGGGTGAAAGAAGTGATCCGCCGCCGCGTGGATGGTTTGGGGGTTTCTGAACCCAATATTTATGTTTCTAATATTGCCGATTCCTACCATATTGTGGTGGAACTGGCCGGTATTACTGACTTAGAAGAGGCTAAAGCAACCGTGGGTAAGACCATTCAACTTGAATTCCGTGAAGAAAATCCCAATCCTTCTGATGAGGAACAGGTGACTTGGGCTACTGAAGCCGCCAATACTTTTTATGGCAAACTAAGCGCCGGTGAAGATTTCAAAACGCTCGCTGAAGCCGATGAAAAAGCATACAAGGAAGATGTCCTTTTCGAGACAGTGGAACTTACGGACGTCACCATTTTGGACACCACTCTTAGTACGGCACTAAATGAGAAGGAGGTAAACTCCATCGTAGGCCCTCTGGAAATTGGAGGATCTTATACGGTGGATGCGAGCGGTGCCGTTGTCGAAACTAAAGGGATGAGCGTCGTTCAAATCACTGATCGCAAGATCGAGCAGGAGACCAAAGAAATCGAAGCCAACGTGAGCGCTCGTCACATTTTGGTGGCCTATCAAGGCGCTGAACGAGCCGGCACAGACGTTACTCGAACCAAAGAAGAGGCGCTCGCCCGCATCCAAGAAGTTCAAACTAAACTCAACGAAGGCGGTTCCTTTGAAGATCTGGCTAAAGAGTACACCGACGATGCCACCGGAAAAGACAATGGTGGAGACTTGGGAATTTTTGGAAAAGGGCAAATGACGCAGGCTTTTGAGGACGCGGCCTTTGCCTTGGATGTAAATGGTGTTTCTGAAGTCGTGGAAACCGAGTTTGGCTACCACCTCATTCAGGTTTATGGAAAGCAAGAAGCGGGAACGGAAACGGTTGATATTGAAAAGGTTGCCTACGACAAAATCACTTATAGCACGGCACCCGATCCTTGGATGGACACCGCCGCTATGACCGGGGAACATTTTGACCGCGCCGATGTGATGTTCAACCAAGCGTACCAACCTTATGTCAGTATCACCTTCACGGAAGAAGGCGCTACCCTTTTTGAACAACTTACTGAAAAGAATGTTGGAAAAAGAATCGCCATTTTTGTGGGAGGAAGCCTTATTTCAGCCCCCAATGTGAATGAAAAAATTAGCGGCGGTCAGGCGCAAATTACAGGGAATTTCACTATTGAAGAAGCTCAGAATCTCGCCCGGGACCTTAACACCGGAGCTATTCCCGCGCCGGTTGAACTCGTAGGCCAATACAATATCAGCGCCACTCTCGGACAAGAAGCCCTCGACCAAAGTCTCTTTGGAGGACTTATTGGTGTGATTATCCTTGCTCTCTTTATGATTTTTTACTACCGCCTCCCCGGTCTCATCGCCACGGTAGCTTTAGGAGTTTATTCGCTTCTACTCATCTTTATTATTAAAACCAGTCTCCCAACGGCAGTCGCTTTGCTCATTGCCCTGGTTGTTTTTGGAGTAGTGGTCCACATCATTCTCAAAAATCGCGACTCGTCCGGAGAAAAATTCATCGCCTTTTTGGTGGCTTGTTTCGTACTTTTCTTCCTAACTATGGTACTGTCCACCCAGATCACGCTCACCCTCGCGGGTATTGCCGGCGTGATCCTTTCCATTGGTATGGCCGTGGATGCCAACGTGTTGATTTTTGAACGTATGAAGGAGGAACTCGGACGCGGACGCAACCTCACGGAGGCCATTGAAGAAGGGTTCAAGCGCGCTTGGGATTCCATCCGTGATTCAAACTTCTCTTCCCTTATCACCTGCGCCATTCTTTTCTACTTTGGATCTTCCATCATCCGTGGATTCGCACTCAACCTTGCGCTGGGAATTCTGCTTTCTATGTTTAGCGCCATCATGCTCACACGTACTCTTTTAACTGCAACCGCTCATACCGGTCTCGGTGAAAAACTAAGTTTGTGGGGTAAGCCTCGAGTCGCTCGAGCTAAAATGCTGCCTATCATTCAAAAAAGCGCCCTCTGGGCTTCTATCTCAGGCGTGCTTGCAGTGATCGCCATCCTAGCTATGATAATCTTCCCAATAAATTGGGGGCTTGATTTCACAGGTGGAACCATGTTGGAACTACGCCTTAACGAAACCACGACCAGCGAAGAAATCGTTCAGAACCTCGACGAAATAGAAACCACCATTGCAGCTGACTTCGGGACTCCTCAAGTAGTGAGCACCGATCAAGGAACCTTCCTCGTCCGCATGAAACACATCACGGAGGAGGAGCATCAGGCCATCATAACAAAACTCTCGGAAAATCAAACTGCTTTTGAAGAAATCCGCTTCACTACTGTCGGTCCGACTATTGGAGCAACTCTGAAGCAAAAAGCGGGTATAGCTATGCTCCTCGCTTCAGTAATGATTGTGCTTTATATCGCCTTCGCTTTCCGAAAAGTGACCCGTGAAGTCAGCGCCTGGAAATTTGGTATTACCGCCATTGTGGCACTCATTCACGATGTAGTTATTGTGACCGGAGTCTTCGTCATCCTGGGGCACTATCTCGACGTGGAAGTAGATGCACTTTTCATCACCGCTTTGCTCACCATCATGGGATTCTCCGTACACGACACCATTGTGGTATTCGATCGTATTCGTGAAAATATCCGCTTCCATGGAAGTGAGGAAACTTTATCCGAAATCGCAAACAAGGCACTCAATCAAACCATGGCCCGCTCCATCAATACTTCTCTCTGTACTTTAATTACCATCTTGGCACTCTTCCTCTTTGGTGCTGAAAGTATTCGTTGGTTCGTCTTCGCACTCATTGTGGGGATCACTGCCGGAACCTATTCTTCTATCTTCATCGCCAGCCCTTTGCTGGTATGGTGGACGAATTGGGAGGAGAAGAGACGTTCATAAACATTCTACTTCCTACTTTTTATGTATTCCCAAATGGGAGGTAGAAGGGAAACTACAATAATGAGCACGATAAGAATGTGAAGATTATCTTGAACCCATGGAAGTTCACCGAAGAAATAACCCGTAAGAGTGAACAAGGAAACCCAAGCAATTCCTCCACAAATATTATATATTAAAAACGTCCTGTAATTCATGCGAGCTATCCCGGCAACAAAGGGCGCAAAGGTGCGAATTATGGGAATGAAACGTGCGATTATGATCGTTTTTTTCCCGTATTTAGCATAAAAATCTTCAGTCCGTTTCAAATATTCCACTTTGAGCAAACCTTTCTCATGGATGATTTTTTTACCTAATCGGCTTCCCACCCAATAGTTAACAGAATCTCCTGTAATGGCAGCCACCGTAAAGAGCGCCCATAAGAGCTTAATATCCATGATCTCCTGAGCTGCCAATGTTGAGGCTACAAAAATCAATGAATCACCTGGCAAGAATGGCGTAAAAACCAAGCCTGTTTCAAGAAAAACGACCCCAAAGAGAATGAGGTAACTTCCCCACCCAAACTGTCCAACCAGAATACTCAGGTACTCGTCGAGGTGGAGAAAGAAATCGATTAGATTCATGTGCCCAGTGTATCATATAAATAATCCCTTTATTTCAGAGTAGGATTTCCCTACACTAGGCCTACACATGCACTCATAGCTCAACTGGATAGAGCACTGGTCTTCGGAACCAGGGGTTGGGGGTTCGACTCCCTCTGGGTGCACCATACTTGGCGAAGCCAAGTTTGTTTTTTATAGTTCCTTCGTCACCACTAAGTAGCGATAGAGTTCTTCGGCCATCTCTGCACGACTGCGGTCTGAATCGGGATTGAAAGATTTACCGGTGGGTTCTTCTAAAACGCCAAGGGCGGAAGCTTTCCAAACATAAACCGCGTACCATTCTTCCTCACTTAAATCCGTGTATTTCAAATTTGCTACAATGGCTTCTTCACTCAGCTCCACTTCATAAACTTCAAAGAGCATCTTGAGCGCTTCCACTTTATTCACCGGGTCGGCCGGCCTAAAATAACCGTCGTCATAGCCTTTGACCCAACCCTTATCCTTTGCGTAACAAACATATTTGGCATACCAGTCTGTCGTTACATCAGGGAAACAATTCCTATAAACGTCCGGGTCCGCTTCAATACCACGCCCTTCGATCAGAATCTTCAACAACTCGGCACGATTGATATCCGCTTCAGGCTGAAACGTTCCATCCGAATAGCCCTCAAAAATTCCAACCTCCACTAAACCAGCTATCGCACCAAAGTGTGAATCTACATAAGAGACGTCTTCAAAAATCCAACTCATGGGCGTCACCGCCACCTCGGAGCTTTGATCTCCTACTCTATCTCCATCCTCATCCACTGCTCTCAAAACAAAATAATAAGTTTCCTTCTCCTCTAAATCAGGCACGGTGAAAAAAGTAGTGTAAGCATTTTCAATATCCAAAATATGCGGATACGAACCACTCGTAGTGCCATAACGAAGCTGATAACCATCAACCGTAGTGTCATCCAAACGATTCCAGGAAAAGGTTGCTGAGTTTTCATCAAAATTCAAAATGGAGAGCACCAAGCCTCGTCCGTCCCGAACATCAGAGGCATCTTCAAGACTCTCTCCTTCCTTTTCCCCCTC
>JBAZQU010000014.1:0-28590 GCA_041645035.1 Candidatus Altimarinota bacterium
AAGTGGCTTAGGGATTAGAAAAGGTAGACCTGGAAGATTATACGATCAAATAGCCTGAAAACAAGGTTTCTCTCAGGGCTTAGCTTGGCAAATGGGGAAAATGTTGCTTATGATTGCAAAAGTGTCCTATTCGTGAAATCCAAAACCTTGAAATTATTTTCCTGTAAGTATTTCTCAGTTATTTCATAAAGAACGGGAGCGAAGTTGGTGGTAATTTTTTCGATTCTTTCCATTTCTCCGCGAATTTTCATTTCTTTGTAGATTTCGTTGTATCTAAAATACCGATCCCCTCTTTTTATGAAGAAGTGATTAGCCTCAAACACATGGAATTTTTGCAGCAGAGTGCCGGAGGAGAGAATCTGGCCCTTTAAATGGTCATTGGTCAGCCATATTTTTAGTTGCAAGGGCTGCACGGACACGTTCTTCACCTTAAGATCGATGAAGTTGTATAAAACTGTGGCGCCTCCTCCAAAAGGTAGAGTTCTACCCGAATCGGGGAAAACGTCCATGGAGTGATGGTATCGCTCTACGGTTTCAACAGGGGAGTGCAGGAAGATCCAATAAAGGAAATTGGAGAGTTGGCAGAGTCCGCCACCAAGACCTTTAACCACTTTACCGTTCGCCAGCAACATGCCGTCCACATATCCATTTTTATAACTCGGTTTTCCAACAATTTTCCAGAAAGAGAAGATGTGATTGGGCCGAATGATCACGCCATTTAATTTGCGAATGGCCTGTCTTAAATTTGTGATCTTCTGTTCCTGTAACTGCATATTGCTATCGCCGAGTTTGCGCCTCAGCACGGATTGATGCCGCGCGGCAACGCATTTGAAGAAATCAGTCGATCTTTCGTATTTGATCTTGGAATCGAAAAGGTTCTGGATATCCCTTGTAAGATAGCGCAGAAGAATAATGGCCTCCTTAAGTATGGGGTATTTCTTAGAAAGGGCGATCCTTTTGGGGTTTTCATAAGCATAGATACGCTGAGCAATATCTTTTTCTATATTTGCCGGAATCGGGAGCACAAGTGGATTCATGGTTGTTAGTAGTAACCATATAACCCAAAAAAGCTCAGCTTATTACAGCATTTGTTTGTAAAATATCGAATCTGTATTCTGGGTCGCCAAATCAGATGGCGCTACCAATTAGTAAAACTACAAAAATTCCTGCGGTATTAAGAACGTACGATAGTGTAGAGAAAAGTTTTGTCGAAATTGATTGAGAAGTAGCTAACAAAGAGACCCCGATTTCATCAGGCAATGGCGATGCAATCATAAAACATGCCAAAGTTGGAATAAAATATTTTTTTAATATATTTGGGATTTCGCCATTGAGGCGGTTTAAGAGTTTTTCTTTAGACAATTTTTCAATCTCATCCGTAAAAGAACGTCTGATAAATTTAAATATTATCAAATCACCAGTCAACGCACCAAAACCTGCGAGAAATCCTGCAAGTAAAATATTTTGATCCTTGGCCAATATCAGTAATATGGCTGTCGCAGGTGCTGCTGTGAAACCGTATGCAAAAAATATACCCGCTAAGAATGTGCCAAAATATCCTAAGCTCAATAAAGAGTCGTGAAATGACGAGAAATCTCGTCCTATAAATATTAAATACGCAATTACGAAGGTGAATATTAAAAAAAGTAGTTTAGGATATTTGATTTTCGACGATTTTTTCATAAGTATATTGTACCAGAGGAACTTATAAATTTCCGTTTTAAACTTTACTTTGAATAAATACTTTTCTTTTTATCAACGTCCAAACTGTAAATAGCAATAAGAAGATTGCCGTTGTTATGTAAATTGCCTGCAGATTCCAGATTGTGCCAATAAGCCCAAAAAGAGGCGCAAGGATCACACCGGAAAGATTAATAAGTAAATGATCGACTGACGTCACGGTTGCCCTACTTATAGATTTTATATTGTGTTGAATCTTGCTGTCGATGAGTACCACTAAAGGTGAGGTGATGAAGTAAGAAAGCAAGAGCAGCGCGATCATTGGAATACTTGGGAATAAACCCACCAAAAGCATTAAAACAAAGCCAAAAAAGGGAAGGCCATAATAAATCCAATGAGTGTTCTTTAACTTGTATGCAAAATAGGAGCCGATAGAGCTGGATACTGACCATATAAACCCAACAATGCCGAAGGCAAATATTGGTAATTTGGCTAATTGGTAATAAAGCTGGTCAAATTCCTCTATACCACCAAAAATAGAAATACCTACCGCGTATATAAATAGGTATACGAGCATTTTATTGTGTTTTATCTCCTCATAGGCTGCTTTTATGTGTTCAAGGTAACGGACCTCCTCCGTGGATTTTGCTTTTGGCGTCTCCCTTATAAGCAAGGCAAAAAATGCAGAGAATAGAAGTGGAATTACTGAAAAAATGAGAGCCCAATCAAGATTATAATGTGCTATAAAACCACCTGAAATTATTGAAACCGCTAAAGCAATGTGGAAGTAGAATTTTTTCTTTCCAAGCGTTTTTTCGTATTCCTCCTTTTTGTCAAAAGCCGTTAATTCATCATAAAGCAATGCCTCCGTTGTTCCTGAAACAAGAGAACTGCCTATGCTCCAAAATAAAAAGCCGAGTGCGTATAAATAAAAATCTCCATTTGCAAAAAACCAGGTCACAAAGCACAGAGATTTGATCATTGGCGCTATTACCAGCATTTTTTTACGACTCCAGTAATCCGCTAATGCTCCGGATGGTATTTCCAATATTACCGATGTCAGAGCCCACCACGCCAAAAGGAGTGAAATTTCAAAAACTGACAAACCACGGATATTAAACAGTACGTTGTAAATTGCGTATGCAAAAACAAAATCGTAAAGCGACGAACTAAGGTAGTAATTTCGTAGAAATGATTTGTACTTACCATTGATCATATGACCAACTTTTATTGGGGATCACTCTCCCACCAGCATTACCTCTTTGGCCTCTTCCATCACAAAGAAACCGCTAAAATGTCTTGGTCTTGGAGATATTCCAGAGCTTCAAAGTAAGGATCTCCGGCCTGAACGTCAGAAAAGGCAGATGCTTGAACTTGAACAAAAGGGCAGAGATTCAGGATGAGTAGAATGATGAGGGAAAGGGCTTTGTTCTTCATAAATTTAAGAGGTAAGCTTCCCATTTTTCTCAACCTTTTTTTGTAGTGTTTTAATATTTTCCAAATAATTCCGCTCTGCGGACGAAAGTGTTTTTGCCTGAAATTTTTTATATTCGGTTTTTGCTTTTTCCAAGGCTTGTTCGTGACTGATGCTTCCGGCATTTTGTAATAATTGCTCGCCGGTAGCAGTCAAAATGCCATCCAAATGTTGCGCCCAATCTTTCATTTTCATGGCAATTTCACGCTCTGCTTGTCGTTCTGCAAAATCGAGATATCCTGAAACGATCCGGTTCAATGCCCTAAGTTCTTTTTCTTTCAAATAATTTTTAGCAATTACGGCATCTGCCAAATGCGGTATATCACCGGAAAATGTTGTCAATCCCATAAATTCTTTTTCCGCGTCAACACGCGAGTAGATCAGTTCGGCGGCCGTATGCCCATGAACGGCATAGTGGATCTTGTTTTGAACTTTTTTGAAAAACTCTATCGATTCATCGGCTTTTGGCTCGTAGTCTATACTGGTGGCATAAATATCAAGTATTTGGCGATAAAAGATTTTTTCGCTACTGCGAATATCGCGAATACGCTCCAACAACTCTTTCCAGTAACTTCCGCCGCCAGCTTGCTTAAGTCGTTCGTCATCCATTGTGAAACCCTTTTGGATATATTCTCGCAAGCGTTCGGTCGCCCACTGGCGGAATTTGGTGGCTGTTGATGATTTTATCCGGTATCCAAGCGATATGATCATGTCCAGATTATAGTACTCAATGTTGTAGCTTTTCCCGTCCACAGCAGTTGTTCGGAATTTCCGAACAACTGAATCGTGTTGCAATTCACTTTCTTCAAAAATATGTTTAATGTGTTCGCTCACATTTGCTTTACTTGAACCAAAAAGTTCAACCAGTTGAGCTTGCGTGAGCCAAGCCGTTTCATCTTCAAAACGAACACTCACCGATATTTTCTCATCGGCGGTTTTATAGATGATGATTTCGTTATTTGGTTGGCTGTTTTTCATATAATATTTATAGGATTAGGCATAAAACGATTTCCACATTTGCCACGTCAGCTTCTCTCATCCTTGATTGCCAGTGAGTTTTGCATATTTTTTAGAAATTAAATAGTGTGTGTTAGGCGCCGTTACGTAGTTTCTTAGAAAAGAAAATTTCTGCTGGACCATCATTGATTTCAAACAGTGCGCCCATATCATGGTAGCCTAGTTTCCTATAAAAATGTTGTGCTTCCTCATCAGCTTGCGATGATGTCATCACTAATTTATGCTTACATTTTTTCATTTCTCTCTCCCAGAATTTTGTAAGATTTGTCCCAATTCCCTTTTTTTGATACTCATCTTCAATGGCCAGCATGCTCATAAATGGAATTGTATCCCAAATGTAACCAAATCTAAGCCATCCTATATGTTTCATATTGTCCTTTGCAATAATAAGCTCTTTATCAGAAATTTTCTTTTCTAACCTTTTTATATCAATGTGAATATCATTTTTCTTAAGATACTCGAGATCCTTTAGTGTTGCGTAAGTAATTGAGATTTTCATATTTTGTAGACTACTAATGCTAATAATTAAAAACAATGGCGCCAACGTTCTTATGCGAAGTATTTCTTAGCGAGTTTGGCGTCAAGTTTAAGATTATTTCCTTTGCCACTGCGACCATAATCGTCGGAGAGTTTTACCACGTCGTCGAGGTCGTTGGTGGAAACTTCAAGAATTTCGGCGTCTTCAATGGCTTCGGCGCGGTGGACCATACCAGGGTATACGTCGAGCTTGTCGCCCGGGTTTAGGGTGATTTCGTCGAGGGCATCGGCGCTTTCTCCCAAATAGAATTTAACCCGACCTTTGAGTAAGTACTGAGTTTCCTTCTTTCGTTCGTGATATTGCAGCGAATAACGATGCCCCTTTTTAATATAAAGGATTTTACCCACGTATTCGGGCTGGTTCGCGAACCAGATTTCTTTACCCCAAGGTTTAAGAATTTCTTTAATTTTCGTTTGGTTCATGGAGGCGGCTTAAAAGAGTTTTGAGATCGGAACTTTTGTCTTTGGGGCAGATGAGTGTGAAACCGTCGGCAGTAACCACTACCATGTTTTTGAGCCCAAAGGCGGCAATACGAGTATCGCTTTCATTATAAATAAGGGTACCTTCACAATCTACTGCGGTGGCATCCCCCTTCACGATGTTGGCATGGGGGCTTTCGGCGAGTTCTTCATGCAAGGAGGCAAAGGTGCCAATGTCGCTCCAGCCCAGGTCTGCGGGGATGATGCGCACACGAGTCGGGTCGACTTTTTCCATGATTCCGTAATCCACGGAAATTTTGTCACAGAGCGGGTAGCAGTCTTCAATGGAAGTCCCTGCTTGGATTTTTTTAAGTTGTTCGTAGGTTTTGGGAAGGTGTTTCTCAAATTCCTCCAAGATAGTGCTCACTTTCCACACATAATAACCGGTATTCCACAGGTAGCTATAAGAGGAGAGGAAGCGTTTGGCGGTCTCGTAGTCGGGTTTTTCTTTAAAAGCTTTGAATTCATAAACCTCGATGCCGTCGCGTTCACTGAGCATGCGGCCGATCTTTACATAACCTAAATTCACGTTGGGATACTTGGCTTTTACTTCAATAATATTAAGGGTGTTTTCCTCCTTGGCCAGTCGTTCGGCTGCATACAATTTTTGTTCAAACTCGGCGGCGTCTTGCACGAGGTGGTCCGCGTAGACCACGGCCATTACGGCATCCGGGTCTTTTTTAGCAATGAGAGCTGCGGCGAGACCGATGCAGGGGCCGGTGTCTTGCATGCTGGGTTCCAAAATCAGGTTTTCCCTGGGAAGCCTAGGGAGCTGCTTGAGAACCAGGTCTTTATATTGGGCATTCGTACTCACATAAATATCCTCCGGCTTCACAAAAGAAACGCGGTCATAAGTTTCCTGAATCATGGTTCGACTGGAAACCAGTTTTTGAAACTGTTTTGGTTTTTCGGCATGGCTCATGGGCCAGAGGCGGGTTCCCACTCCTCCCGCCAAAATCACGATTTTCATAAGAGACTTAAGTAAAGTTCGAGCATTCGATCACCGAAGAAGAAGGCTAGCACGGTTCCCAGAACAAGAAAAGGCCCCAGAGGCACGGCCGTTTTGGCGGTTGCTTTTTTGCTAAGCAGTAAAACCACGCTTACGAGGCTGCCGATGACATAACTCACCATAATGGCCAGCAGGGTCATAGGCCAAGCAAGCATAAAACCTATGAAGGCTCCGATGCGCAGGTCACCGATGCCAATCCAGCGTCCTTTCGAGACAATATATTGTAAACCAAAAAAACCTACGCCCACCGCGGCTCCAATGAGACTGCTCTGCACGTCGCCGATCCAGAAGCTTGCCAAAAAGGCGAAGGCAATTGCGGGCAGCATGATGGCATCGTGAATTTCTTTATAGCGAAGGTCGTAGAAGAAGATGAAAAGCAGGACGAAAAAATGCGGCACCATCCAGGCGAAAAGCTCCCAGTTTTGCACTTGAAAGTAGAGCGCGGCAAAAAGCAATCCGCTGACCAGTTCGGTGACGGGGTACCAAAAAGAAATTCGTTCTTTGCAGGCGTGGCAGCGGCCGCGAAGCCAGAGATAACTGAGCAGAGGCACGAGGTCGCTGGCGCGTAGCGTTTTTTTGCAAACGGTACAGTGCGAGCGGCCGGTAAAAATTCCTTTTTCACCGTGATGCAGGCGTGGCAAGAGCATGCTAAGAAAACTCCCCAAAAGGAGTCCAAAAATAAAACACAGCAGCGTATTCCAAAGCATCATGGGTTCGAGCCCGAACTAAGAATTAAAGCGTTGTACTGTTCGGCCGCCTCCACACTGAGCGCGTCACCGGGCTTGGAAAGCTCATAGGATTTTTTGAATTCCCACTTGGCGCCCTCAAGATTTTCTTCCGCGAGTCGAATTTGTCCGGCAATAAGATGCGCCTCGGCTAGATCCGGATTTAGGTCGAAAGCCGTCTCAATGGCAGTAGCAGCTTGCTCAATTTCGCCACGTTTCAGATATACCTCCGCCAAATAAGTGTGGCTCTGAGCTTCCTGAGGAAAATAAGAGGTGCTTTCTTGCGCCAGAGTGAGGGCTCTATCCAAGTCGCCCAGAACGTCTATGGTTAAGTGCAGAGGTTCGGCGAAAAGGGAAAGATTCTGATGATCTATTTTGATTAAATACTCATAAGCCGCCACGGCATCCTCATAGTTGCCGAGCTTGTCCTGGCATTCCGCGAGCTTTAAGTAAGCCTCACTTTCCGGTTTAAAATCATAGAGCAGAGCGAGTTCAAAAGCATCCACGGCTTCAGCATATTTTTCCTGTTTGTAATAAGCCATTCCCAAGAAATAATGGGTTTCCGGCTTTACAGCGTCGAGTTTTTTAGCTTGTTTGAAGGCATCTTCCGCTTCGGCAAATTTCTCCATCTGGAGCTGCGTGTAACCAAACAGTATCCACACATCACGGTAATTATTTTTTTCGGTCAACACCTGGCGAGAAAGTTCTTCCGCCATTGGATATTCTTCAGAATCAATCAAGGTTTCGGCGAGGAGTGCTTTTAAATAAATGACTTGGCCGTTCTGCTGTGCGTTATAATTTTGAAAAGCGCTTTGAAAATTCTGCAAGTAAGCCACCGGAACCGAACCACTCAGCGTCGTGGCTTTTTCCAGTTTAACTTGGGCTTCATCATAGTTTCCAAGATAAGCTTGCAAGACGGCCTGATAAAAAACCGTGGCCTGATGTTCACCGTTTCCTCCGTTCAAAGTAGCCAAAGCTTCCTCGAATTTTTTATTTCGCATAAGCGCGATGGCGTAATTCACGCGGGTATCATCATTGGGGCTAAGCTCGTAAGCACGTTTGAGACTGTTCAAGGCTTCTTCATAGGATCCCAATTTGAGATAGCTTTTTCCAAGCTTCGTATAACCCGCCTCCACGTTTTCTTCAACAGTAACCGCGATGGAATATTCCGTGGCCGCCAGCTTGTAGTAACCCGCTTCAAAGAGTTGATCGCCTTTGGTTATGCGAGTTTCGTAACTGAGGGGAAGGTTCGCGTCCGGCTCGGTGAGCGTTTCTTCTAAAAGGTTTGTACTCATGAATTGCCGTGCCACACTGAATCCTAAAACGCCCACACTTAGCAGAAGGGCGGCGGAAAGTGCGATGACTCCAATTTGGAGAGTGGGAGTTTTCATTGCAGTTATCTTAATGTAGCTGCCAGGGTGAGGGCAAGGCTCACTGCGTCCGCCGCGTCGTCGGGTTTCGGAACTTCTTTGAGTTTAAGCTCCAGTTTCACCATTTTTTGAATAGACTTTTTGTCGGCGCGTCCGTTGCCGGTGAGCGCCAGCTTCATGGCACTGGGGGAAAACTCGTACACTTCAATCCCATGCTCATACAAAGCCAGAAGGATAACTCCACGTGCATGGGACACTTGAATCCCCGTGGTAACATTCTTTGAGAAAAAAATTTGTTCAATCGAGCAGAATTTTGGTTTGTATTCGGTGAGAAGTGAAGAAATATCTTTGTAGATTTCTTGGAGACGTTCACCGAGCGGAAGTTTGGCGGGAGTGTTCACCACACCCACGGTGATGAGTTTTTTTTCGTGACCTTCCACGTCCAAAACTGCAAAACCAGTGGTGGCGAGTCCGGGATCAATGCCTAAAATGCGCATGAGGAAAGTTTAAAGGTGAATTCGAAAATCTACAATGAGTAAAGGCTTTCTGAGGGAAGGTTCAGTACGAGAGCCTTTATGTACTTCACCTTCCCTCAGAAAGCTTAACCGTGGATTTCGGATTCACTCACACCGTCATCAGTACAAGCGAACGTTTTTCGTTGGAGAGTTTGATACTTACAATTTGCTGGCCTTTTTTGAGAAATTTTTGTTTTTGCAATTCCCGGACAATTTCTTCGCTGCGGAAAGGACCGGTGTGAATGTACACATGATGCACTCCCCACAAAAAGTGGAGTTGACGGGCGAGTTCGACAGAGCCGGTCACCACAATTACAGGATTTTTTGGACGATGTTTGAGTACAGTGCGTGCAGTGAAACCATGACGGGTGAGCACTACAATGGCGGCCGCATCAATTTCGTCGGCCATTTTGCAGGCGTTCAAAGCTACGGTTTCATCTTCCAGTTGTTTGGGATTGATGGAAGGAGCTGCAGGGAAGAGTTCCGCATTTTTAAAGATGGCTTCTTCGGTCACTTGGGCCACACGAGCAAGGGTGCGTACCGCTTCACTGGGATATTTACCCACGGCCGTTTCATTGGAAAGCATAAAAGCATCGGCGTGATCAAAAATCGCAGTGGCGGCATCACTCATCTCTGCGCGAGTTGGAAGAGGACTATCCACCATGGATTGCAAGATTTGTGTGGCGACGATAACGGGTTTTCCCTCTTGGCGGCAGAGCGCGAGTATACGTTTTTGCTCCACGGGAACACGCTCCGCTTCGATTTCGATGCCGAGATCACCGCGAGCCACCATGATTCCATCCGCGCTTTGAATAATTTCGTTGATATTGAGGAGCGCCTTGGGACGTTCCACTTTAGCGATGAGCATTATGTGACGTTTGGTATGTCGAGCAATGGCGCTACGTACACGCTCAAGATCGGCTGCGTTTTCCACGAACGAAACAGCTACCGCATCCACGCCAAGCATTTTCACACCAAAAGCGAGATCTTTTTTGTCCTTTTCATTCAGTGCTTCCGAAGAGGGAAGGCGAGAGTCAGGAATGTTCACTCCTTTATGAGAATTTAAAACACCTGAAGTCAAAACTTTGGCTCGTACATGCCGTCCAGAGATGGATAAAATTTTTGTTCGAATAAGTCCGTCTTCTATGAGCAGGTGATCGCCTTTCTTCACTACATGCGGTAGGGCGACATAGGGGAGAGGAATGGTGCCTTTTTCAGTTCCTCGAATAGAAAAAGTCACAACTTCACCTCGTTTTACCGCAATGCCTTTTGCCGGGAGTTGACCCAGGCGTATTTTTGGACCCTGCAAATCTTGCATGATCACAACGGTTTTGCCGGTTTCTTTTTCTACGGCACGGATATTTTTTACAATCTTTTTGAATTGATCATAAGTGCCATGCGAAAAGTTGAGGCGGGCAATATCCATACCCGCCTCAACTAAAGATTTTATTTCGGATTTTTCTTCTGCTGCAGGCCCGAGAGTCGCAACAATTTTAGTGTGGCGCATTTATGCCTCTAGTTTACGGTTTCGATAGAAGAGGGCAAGGGCTGTTAGGCTCGCGAGTACTGCAATACTGCCCAGTACAATTATCCAAGGTGAATTGATCTCTCCACTTGCGAATGCGGTACCGGTTACGTTGAAAGAGATTTGAGTCGGCGTACTCTTGGCACCTGTTTTGAGATCCTGCGCGTACCAGGTTACGGTGTGCTCACCGAGTTCGAGATTTTCAACCGGGCGGGCGTTGATGGTTTGATTAGATGCATCTGCAATGAGGGTTTGGCTGAAAATGGTACTGCGCCATGCGATCACTATCATATAGTTGTCGGCCGCGGTGAGGGCCAAAGTAGGTCTCCTTTCGTTAGTGACAGATCCGTTTTCAACGCCGAGGCTTATATATTGAGGTTTCTTCACATAACTCACCACATTGAGAGTGACTGTTCGGGAAATATCGGTAAGCTCCTCTAAACTGGCTCCGGTGGTGAGCACTAAGGTGTGTTCTCCGGGTTCCAATTCGGCTTCGGTCAAAAGAATATAACGACCATCTTCATCGGAAACAGTTTCTCCCGCCAAAGTCAGACTGCCGTCGCCCTTCACCTCATAAGCCTGTACGGTTTCTTCTTCACCCGCATGTCCCATAAAGAATTGTTGGCCTTCTTCTACGGTTTCTCCATCATTTATATTTACGATGCTCACACCTCCAGCGGCTGAGGCTGTGGTCGTGGCGGTAGGGTCAGTTCCATATTGGAGCACTTCATCTCCATCAGAAAGCCCGTCCGCATCGCTATCGTCATCCTGAGGGTCGGTTCCGGTGTAAAATTCAGAGAGGTCGGAAAGACCGTCTTCATCGGAGTCGATAATTCCCAAAGATTCAGTGATTCCTTCTTCCGCAATATAGTCCGTGAGTTCTAGTGAACTGACTTCAGGCTCATTGTATGTGAAGGGTTCAACATCTTCCGCATCGGCAGTTTCGTCATTATCAGTATCATAACTTTCCGGATTGGTTCCCTCAACGAAGAGCTCTTCCGCATCTGTGAGTCCGTCTCCGTCGGTATCTACCACGTTAATATCCCCTCCATAAAGGATTTCTTCCCAGTCGTAAGCGCCGTCTCCGTCGCTGTCACGGGTTTTGGGAATATTTTTTCCGCCTGTCCTAAGGTCGATCAAGATCTGAGGGACTCCTTGGGCATTTTTGTCGCCAAAGACCTTATTATCAAAAAGTTTTGCGTTGTATTTCAGAGGCCTGATAGGGGCGGGGGGCAAGCTGTCACGAATGGACACTTCTTTAATAGGTTTTACATATTCATAGATTCCGCTGTAGAAACTTTTGCTCGGTTCAACATCCGTTGTGTTTTCCGTTGTGTTCGCGTCACTTGTCGAAGAAGTGTTGTTATTTACCGTGCCGTTGTCGGCGACCCCATCGGTAGTTTCAGAACTATCCTCCGTTACACCGGTAACTACTTCAGTGTCTTCCACAGTATCGGGTTCTTCTTCTCCAGCCATGCTTTCTTGGGCTTCGTCATCGTCGCCGACAGTATTCTGGCTTGAACTACTCCCGCCACTGCTACCTCCGCTACTTCCGCCTCCGGCGGTATTGGTTATGGTGGCCACGCTAGCCGCGGAAGTATTCCCGGCGGCATCTACTATAGTGATAGATACTGAGTTAACTCCAACTTGGAGACTAACGAACACAGAAAAGTTACCGAGTCCGTCAACGTTAACACCGGAATCCACGCCATTCACATAAACGTTTCCACCTACTTCCGTTCCGGAACCCGTAATGGTGGTTGTGGAAGTGGTGGTTGAAGAATAACTCAAAGTAGGTGCGGTTGGAATCGCGGTATCGCGTCTAATGACGTGGATAAAGGCTACGGAACTGTTTGACGTGTAATCTTTGGCTACGATGGAGAGATTATTCTGTCCCTCAACAATAGCGTAGTCGTTGAGCGTCCAAGTGGTCAATGCGTCACTGGCTACTTGTTGGACACCATCAATCCAAACACTAGAATTAGCTTCTTTTGTCCCGACAAGATCAACAGTAGTTGTACCTACCGTGGTCTCACTGACCGGGCTTGTTATTGTGGGAGCAGTAGGCGCCGTACTATCCGTTGTGGCAGTAATTTCTGCGGAAGACGCGGACGTACTGGAAGTGGCGTTGGTGACGGTGGCAGAAACTTCACCATCTGCCGTGATTGCGATGTGGCGCTCCCAAGTACCTTCAGCCGTAGCCGTTTCGGTTGCCCAATAACTACCATTTACAAAGATTTCTACGGTGCCATTGGCAATGCTGGTCCCACCAACGTAAGAACTAGTTGCTGAGGTTATCGCAGGAGTAGCAACACTTTCATTTGCAGGATTGGTTCGATTAATATTTCCGCCTGCAAGATAGCCGTTCCTTCGCACGCTATTAAAGTTACCGGCGTTGCCCGCAATGTTTACACAGTATTTCCCCGAGGCAGAGGCTAGGGTGTTTCCTGCGCCTGTGGCGGTACCTCCAATGACATTAGAAGCTGCGGTAGAATCCAATTCAATTGCGTCTTCAGTATTCAATCTTTGAGTGACGGCATCGGCAGCCAGACCAATAATATTGTTCACTACCGTAGTAGAGTCGGCTCCATTTATATAAATTCCCTCAAGTCCATTGGAGGAAATAATATTTTGCCTACCGGCTACATTGATTTCGCCGACAGTAGCCGAGTCGGCTGCGATTCGAATTCCATAACTTCCGTTACCCAGAGCGGTAGTTTCATCCGCTTGGAGTCCAATGACGTTTCCATATATGTCAGCATCGGTCGCTCCGGTGGATTGGATATAAATTCCGTTGGCAGTGTTTCCTGAAATTAAGTTTCCTTGATCGGTGTCTCCAATGAGAAGACCCGTTGCAGTTCCCCCCGTGAGCACCAGAATTCCTGAGCTTCCATTAGCAAGCGCGCTGGTTCCGGTCGAGTCGGTTCCGATGTAATTGTTCTTAATAATGTTGGAACTCGCGCTGGTCGCGACGCCATCAATTTGAATGCCGTCTAAAATATTACCCGAAATAATATTTCGGCTGGCAGAAGTCGTACCGCCCACGGTATTTGATTCAGATTCCAAATCAATACCAGCCAGGCTATTTCCCAAAGCCGCACTGCCCGCAGAAGTCACTCCTATGTAGTTATTTGCTATCGTGATTCCGTTTGAGCCTGTGATCCGTATCCCGTTGTAGTTGTTGCCGGAAATAATATTTCGGTCGGCCGTAAGGATCCCTCCAATAGTGGTGCTGGTCACGCCGCTGCGGATTATAATCCCATTTTGAAGATTACCGGCGTCGTCGCTGCCGGTAGAGGTTCCGATGTAGTTGCTTTTTATTGTGACCGCTGCATCCGTGAGGTCGATCCCATTCGTAGTGTTATTCACAATGATGTTTTGCTGCGCAGCGCTTCCTCCAATCGTTAGACCCGTAACGGTACCTGAGGCTATAATTCCGGTTCCATTCGCACTTAATGATCCTATGTAGTTGTGTTGGATTGTGATGCTATCCGCTCCACTGATGAGGATTCCTGCGCCGGTAGCGCTATCCCAATTATTGAGCCCACGGGCTCCGGTTCCTCCGATGTTTCCGCCGGTTACGCCACTTTCAAGGACTAATCCGTTAGTCGGTCCCCCCGTGCAACCTATCCCTTTAACACTGTGTCCGCCGCCACTACTGATATCCAAGCAATAAGTTAGACCGGCGGCATTCAAAATAATATCTGCGCCTCCGGCAAATCCGTTTGCTGCGGTTTCCCCGTTGATACCAATGGTTTCAGTAATTTTAGGGAGATCCGTAACTAAATTAATAGTTCCCCAAAGCGCAGCGCCGAATTCAATTGTATCGGCTCCTCCGCTTGCGTTGGCGTCAGTAATCGCTTGGCGAAAAGAGCCTGCACCAGCATCATCGGTGTTGGTAACCGTGTAGGTTACCGCTTGGCTCGATGGCACGTGCAGCAAGGCCCCTAAAAGTAGGGCAACTCCCATTAGGAGCAGGGAGTTCAAAAAACCGGTCAACGGTTTTTGGATGCTTGACGCGTTTGCCATAGGACGTGGGTTTTATTTTTATGAATCTTAAAATTGTAACACAAAAACACTTCCGATTCAAGCCTGGTTAAAGCGGCGGTGTTACTTTACGGTCACCGATTTCGCCAGATTTCTGGGCATGTCAGGGTTGTTCTGACGTGCTACCGCGAGTTTATAGGACAAAATCTGGATGGGGATTAGGTTCAAGATTGGTGCTGCAGCGCCGGCACTTGGCACCTTGATCCAGGCATCAAAAAGTTCGGCATTCTCAGGCGAGACTCCAATAAGGAAAGCGCCACGAGCCTTAAGCTCCATAGCGTTCGAAAGAATTTCCTGACGATATTCGTCATCAGAGGCTAAGACAATGCAGGGCGTTCCCTCCGAAATGAGAGCAATGGGACCGTGCTTGAGTTCGCCTCCGGCAAAGCCCTCCGCGTGGATATAGGAAACTTCTTGTAATTTGATGGCGGTTTCCAGGGCAATTGGGTAATTCACGTCACGTCCGATCACCATAATGTCGGTGGCATTTTTGATTTGATCAGCAAGGTGTTCAATGTGCTGCTCATAACGTGGATTAAGCATATCATTGAGTTTTTCAGCCGCTTCAATCAGCATCGTTTTTCCTTCATCGAGACGTCCAGCCACGGCGTAGGCCAGCAGGGTTAAAATAGCGAGTTGGGAAGTGGTTGCCTTGGTCGAAGCCACGGCTTTTTCGGGTCCGGCTTTAAGGGGTAAAACTATATCCGAAATCCTGGCTAGTGTGGAGGTCTCCACATTCACGATACTCACAATGGTAGCTCCTTTTTTCTTCGCGATTTCCAGCGCTTCTAAGATGTCCGCAGTTTCTCCCGATTGCGAAATGGCGATAACCAAAGACCGGTCTGTTAAAAAATGCTTGGCACTTTTAAATTCGGAACCGAATTTAGTATTGACGTGCTTTTTGGCAATGTTTGCGAATAAATACTCGGCGGTCATAGCCACTTTTCCGGCGGTTCCACAGCCCACAATGTAAGTCCCATACGCTCCCTTAATGGCCGCGGCCACTTTCAGTAAGATCTCTGTATTGGAATTAATGGCGCGGGTGAGGGTCTCCTTTTGCTCCATGATTTCTTTTATCATGAAGTGGGGATAGTCGCCCTTTTCAGCCTCTTCCTCTTTCCAGTCGATGGAAATCAGACGTTTTTCAATTGCCCTATTTTTATCCATGTCAAAGAAGCGCGCCTCTGTTTTTTTGTACGTACTGTCGTGCGTGAAGATCACCATTTGGTTATCGTCGAGATACATTATTTCCTTGGTGTATTCCAAAAATGCAGGCACGTCGGAAGCAAGGAAAAGCGCACCGTCTGCGGCTTTGCCGATGATGAGCGGCGAGCCACGGCGAGCCGCAATGACTTTCTTTTCTTTCTTGTGCATCGCCACTATGGCGTAGCGTCCCGTCACTTGTTTGGAAGCCCGTCTAAACGCAGCTTCAAAGGTTTTTTCTGAGGGGCCGTCCGCTTCGCTCTCGGCCTGTTCAATCAAATGAGCAAAAACTTCACTATCCGTTTCGGATCTAAACTGATGTCCTTTTTCGATCAATTTTTCCTTCAACTCTAAATAATTTTCAAAAATCCCATTGTGGATAATAACAATATCCTGGTTTTCCGTAGTTTGAGGATGGGCGTTATACTGCGTTACTCTTCCGTGCGTGGCCCAGCGCGAATGCCCCATGGCCATATGCGAAGGCTTGGTCATTGACTCATCCAGATTGATAACTTCCGAAATCTTTCCCACGTGTTTTTCAATCTCAAATTCGCCATCCGTTTGTTGCGCAGCAATTCCCCAAGAGTCATAGCCTCGGTATTCCAATTTCTTCAATCCCTTCAGCACAATTTCCGCCGCCTTTTCACTTGGACCCAAATAAGTAAAGATTCCACACATAGTTTTTGAAAAAAGTGGCCCGAGTATAGCTTTTTTAGCCCCGCCTGTCGATTTAATGTTCTAGCTTTTCAAACCGAGTGAAATTCTCATAGCCTGTTTTTGTCACTCTTCCCATGTCTTCAATCCGCACGCCAAAGCGACCGGGAAGATAGATACCGGGTTCCACGGTGACGATCATATTTTCCTTAAGCGTATCCTTGCTGCGAGTATTGAGACGAGGAGACTCGTGGATATCCAGGCCAATACCGTGGCCGAGGGAATGGCCAAAAAACTCAGCCTCTTCACCCATGGATTTACGGGCAATTTGATCGAGCTTGGAACACTTTACGCCGGACTTTAGTGCTTTGATGGCCTCGAGTTGTGCGGTGAGTACCTTGGAGAAAACACTTTCCTGCTCCGCCGTGGGTTTTTTGGTGAAAAAAGTACGAGTCATGTCACTGCAGTAACCTTTATATTTCATCCCCATGTCTATCAGAACCACGTCGCCCATTTTAAGTTTCTTGTTGGTATTTTGATGATGGGGGATAGCGCTATGCGAACCAAAGGCGATTATAGGTTCAAAAGAGACATCTTCCGCTCCGAGTTCATGGCCGATCATCCGAATTTTCCAGGCTAATTCAAGCTCAGTGACACCATCCTTGAATAATTTTATTATTCGTTTGAGCGTTTCTTCGTTTATAGTCTGCGACTTTTTCAGATTTTTTATTTCTTCTTTGTCTTTGCAAAGTCTCAAGTCTTCGATGGGATTTTTATTGGGAATAAAAGAAATACCCTTGAGTCGCTTTTTCCAAAATTGCAATTCTTGCAGGCTCAGATGAGCAGCTTCAAATTCAAGCTTTTTACCAAGCAACTTTTTGAGATCCTTTTCAGCCTCTTTATTAATTTCAATAAATTTAAAAGGAATACGGGTTTTAGACTTTTCCAGTTCCTCCGCATAGCCGCGATATCTGAAATCCGTGAAGAAATAATTTTTCCGTGAGCCGAGTAGCATAAAACCGTGAGTTCCGGTAAACCCGCTAAGATAGCGAACGTTGGTGAGATGCGTAATGAGCTTCATTAAGCCTTTTGTAAAAACTCACGAATGAGTGCTTCAGTATCTAAGCCTTCTTCCGCCTCGGCCAGAACTTTTTGGATGTGATGACGCTTGTAACCCAGGTTTTCCAGAGCGGAGATTACATCAGGATCCACCTCACTGTTCGCATAAGTATTTTGAGTAGCATTTAAATCTGTTGGAGTGATTTTTCCTTTGAGTTCCAGCACCATGCGTTCCGCGATCTTTTTTCCAATGCCCGGAATGCCGGTGAGAGCCGCCAAGTTGCCACTAAAAATAGCATTTTGGATTTTTTCCACGGGCTCGCAACAAATATCCATGGCACTTTTGGGCCCGATTCCGTTGATGGTTAGCAGTAATTCGAAAAAGCTGAGCTCATTTTTTGTTCGAAATCCATAAAGTGTGAGGGCGTCTTCACGAACATGGGTGTGGATATAAAGTTCCACCTCTTCTTTTCCCTCTTCCAAAACACTTTTGGGGACCCAAACGTGATACCCCACATCATTTACGAGCAAAATAATTGTTCGTTCGTCGTGATCAAGAATCTGTCCCTTCAGGTAGCGGATCATGGGTGGAGGTAAAGGAAGCGAGGAAGTTTTTTTTGAAACGCAGGAAGTCTCCGTCTGCGACATGATAGCGAATTTGCTTCATGAGGTGAAACAAAAAAGCAATATTATGGAGTGACAAGAGTCGCATACCTAGTAGTTCGTTCTCCATCATAAGATGACGAAGATAACTTTTTGAAAATTCTTGACTCGCGTAGCAGGAAATTTCTGAGCAGAGCGGAGTCTCATCGAGCTTATACTGTTCATTGAAAATGCTGTGGCGGCCGGTGAAGTCCCAAAAAGCGCCGTGGCGGGCGAGCCGTGTAGCGAGCACGCAATCAAACATATCAATTCCACGCTCCACGGCCTCCAAAATATCGTCGGGAGTACCCACGCCCATAAGGTAACGGGGTTTGTTTCCCGGTAGGTGGGGGATAACCCAATCAACTGCACTAAATTTTTGTTCAAAGTCTTCGCCTACACTTACGCCGCCGATGGCAATTCCAGGTGTATCGAGGCCGGCCATGAATTGGGCCGATTCTTCACGTAAATTCTGAAAATGACTACCTTGAACAATAGAGAAAAGTGCTTGATCGGTGCGGGTTTTAGCCGCAAGACAGCGCTTGGCCCACGCGTGAGTTCGTTCCATAGCTTCACGTGCATAAGTTTCATCCACATCGGCGGGAGCACATTCGTCAAAAGCCATAATAATGTCAGCGCCGAGTTCTTCTTGAATTTGAACCGCATGTTCGGGAGTGAAAAAATGCTTGGTCCCGTCCAAATGTGATTGAAATTCCACACCGTCATCGTTTATTTTGCTACTTCCACGCAGCGAAAAAACCTGAAAACCGCCGGAATCGGTGAGGATCGGTTTGTTCCAATTCATCCACTTATGAAGGCCACCCATTTTTTTGATCAATTCACTGCCGGGACGCATAGCCAGGTGATAAGTATTGGCCAAAATAATCTCGCTGCCAAGGTTTTCGAGGTCTTTATAATCCAGAGCCTTCACCGTGGCTTTGGTGCCCACCGGCATAAAAACCGGAGTGTGAATCGTTCCGTGCGGAGTATGAAAAACCCCCAAGCGAGCTTGGCATTCGCCGGACTTCTGCTCCAAGGTAAATTCAAACATATTACGCTTCTAATGAAGCTTTTGCGGAAGCTTTCTTCGCTTCTTTAGCCCCTTTGACCTTCTCTTCCTTGGCCTTCTCTTTTGAAAGCTGATCGGCCAATTCTTCATTCACTTTATCTTCCAGAGTCTTCTTTTTGCGGACTTTCTTATCGCGTCCAACGGCGCCGGCCATCTTTTGACGGAATCTATCCACACGTCCTTCGGTGTCGATCAAAACCTTCTTACCGGTGTAAAAAGGATGGCACTTGCTGCAGATTTCCACACGGATTCCTTCTTTGGTCGAACCGATTGGGAATTCGTAGCTACAGTTGGCACAAACGATTTTCGCTTGAGCGTTGTATTTTGGATGAATGTCCGTTTTCATTATTTCTTCTTTTTAGATGGACGAGCCTTACTGCTTTTTAAAGCCCGCCGATTATAGCGATAGATAATATAGAAGGCAAGCAAAACGAGAAGCAGGCTAAAACCACCAGCTTCTATCAAGAACCAGTGGTCAAAAACCCGCACGCGAATTTCCGTAGTATCAGATTGACCCTTGTCGTCAAAAACAGTGAGCGTAGCGGTCTGGAGCCCGGTGACGTCGAAGCTTCGTACTATCTGAGAGCCTTCCACTGTTTCATCTCCGAATTGCCATACGTACTTAACAATACTGCCGTCATCTTTTGATTCCGAAGCGTCAAAAGTGATTTCTTCACCGAGACTGGCAATCAACACGTCTTGGTCCACCTCGGCGACAGGGGAAGGGTTGGAGGGGTCAAGGTCCTCTTCGTTTGCAATTCCATCGCCATCAATATCCGGGTCGCTGTTGTCGCCGATTCCGTCGTTATCTACGTCAAACCACTCCGTGGAATCTGTAGGGAAGGGGTCATTGCCGTCTACTGTTAAATCCCCGTCGGTGTCGGGATTTTTAGGATCGGATTCTACTTTCTCTTCGTCTTTGTTGGAAAGTCCGTCTCCATCGATGTCTTCATCGATTTCATCGGGAATACCGTCTTTATCTTGGTCTTTGGTGTAGCGGGAATCCTCCGGCATTTCGTCTTCGCTGTCGAGCGTGCCATCGTTGTCATCGTCAGTGTCTTGATTGTTGCCCTGGCCGTCTCCGTCCGTATCCTTCCACTCGAGAGAATTGAGAGGGAAAGCGTCTTCTTCGTTGGCCACGCCGTCACCATCTTTGTCGGGGTCGGTGGAATTGGGGATTCCGTCGTGATCCGTGTCTTGCTGAACGGTAACGGTTTTTTGGACTACATTGTTAGCAGGATTGTCGGAAGTACCATCCCAAGGGATCACCGTGATAGTGATGGTGTAATCGCCGTAAGTGGGAGGGGTCCAATCCACAAAAACATCATCGGTCTTGCCGGCGAGCGCGGAAATAGGTTGGTCGGAACCAATGATGCCGTCTTTGCTGGTGAACCGAACGGTTCCGAGGAGATCGGCCGTGCTGTTGTTTTGTACGGAAGCCCAGATGCGTGTGGGACTACCTTCGAAGAAATAGTCATTAGAAAACCACACATTGGCGTCGGAAATGGATAGGTCGCCACTCACAGCAAAGACCGGAGTGCTCAAACTAAGTAAGGAGACCAGAAGCAAACCGGCGATGGCATGAATGTTTTTTTTCATAACATGGTTATGCCCTATTAAACGAGAGTCGCCTGTTCTTTTGTTTCGGTCTCGGCAGTTTCTGGAGTTTCCGGGATTTCGCTTTGAGCGATGAAGGACATAGAAGCCACTTTATCATCCGACTTCACGCGCATTAAGTAAACCCCTTGAGTGGCGCGACCACGGCCGGGGACGCTATCCAAATTGGTTCGGATCATCACTCCTTTTTTAGAAACGATAATAATATCCCCCTTCGTTTCCGGTTCGAGTACCTTGGCTCCTACAAGTTTTCCGGTTTTATCAGTAAGATTTGCGGTCTTCACTCCACTTCCTCCACGAGTCTGGAAACGGTATTCCTTGATCGGAGTACGTTTTCCAAGTCCGTTTTCCATCACCACAAAGAGATCGGCATCGGCGGATTTTACGCTATCCATTTCCACCACTTCATCACCGGCTCGGAGCTTGATGCCACGCACTCCCATAGAAGCACGGCCCATCGGACGAACATCTTCTTGGTCGAATTGAATGCACTTTCCTTCGTGCGTCACAATCATAATGTGATCGCCCGGGCTGCTTTGTTTAACCCAAGACAACGAATCGCCGTCGCGGAGCTTAATGGCAATGAGCCCGGATTTTCGCACAGCCTTGAATTCGGCGACAGCCGTCTTTTTAACGGTTCCCTTGTGAGTTGCCATAAAGAGGTAATCTCCTTTGAATTCTTCATTAGTCACCACCAGCATGGCCGTTACAAACTCCTCCTTGGTCATTTGGATGAGATTGATAAGCGGAATTCCCTTAGCTTGGCGGCTGGCCTGAGGCAATTCGTACACGGGGAGTTGGAACACGCGGCCGGTGTTTGTGAAGAACAAAAGCTTATCGTGGTTCTTAGCAAAACGCAGAATAGCGATTTCATCTTCTTCTTTGGTGCTCATAGCCATCTTTCCCTGGCCTCCGCGTTCTTGGCGGCGGAAGGTGCTGGGCGGCACGCGTTTCACATAGTTTTCTTTAGTGAGCGTGACCACCATTTCCTCATTCGGGATAGTGTCTTTTACAGAGAAGTCACCGAGGGCGTGAACCACAATTTCCGTGCGGCGGGCGTCACCGTACTGCCCCTTAATTTCCTTGAATTCTTCGACCATGATTTTGGCAACTTTCTTGGTATCTTCCAAGATACCTTCGAGTTCGTCAATGAGAGCGAGCTTTTCTTTGAATTCGTCTTCGATCTTGCTGCGTTCCAAGCCGGCGAGAGTCTGCAGACGCATTTCCAAAATAGCTTGAGCCTGCAGTTCACTGAGTTTGAATCTCTTCATCAAAGCTGCGTGCGCGTCTTCCTTGGTTTCGCTCTTGCGAATGGTATCAATCACATCATCAATGTTGTCGAGCGCGATTTTGAGCCCTTCCAAAATGTGGGCGCGCGCCTTGGCTACTTTGAGTTCGAAAACGGTGCGGCGAGTGATGACTTCCTTGCGGTGCTTAATAAAGTATTCAAGCACTTCCTTCAGGTTCAGCAAACGAGGTTGCAGTCCATCCACCAGTGCGATCATGTTCATATTGAAATTCGACTGCATCGGCGTGTACTTGTAGAGTTGGTTGAGAATTTTGCTGGGGTAGGAATCTTTTTTGAGTTCAACCACAATGCGCATTCCTTCCCGGTTGGATTCATCACGAAGGTCGGAGATACCCGTGATTTTTTTGTCGGTCACCAGTTCAGCAATTTTTTCAACGAGCGTCGCCTTGTTGATTTGATAAGGAATTTCAGTCACGATAATTCGGAATCGTCCACCTCTTTCCTCTTCAATTTCAGCTTTGGCGCGTACCGTTACTCCGCCACGTCCCGTGGTATACATTTCCTTGATGGCTTCACGTCCGTAAGCGGTAGCTCCGGTGGGGAAGTCGGGTCCTTTTATGTGTTCCATCAGCCCGTCGATGTCGATTTCAGGATTTTCGGCGAGCGCAACCAGCGCGTCCATCACTTCCGTGAGGTTGTGAGGAGGAATGTTGGTGGCCATACCCACGGCAATACCCATCGTTCCATTGAGCAACAGTTGGGGGATGCGGGCGGGGAGCACGCGAGGTTCTTCGTGACGACCGTCGTAGTTGGGCACAAAATCCACCGTCTCTTTATCAATGTCCGTCATCATTTCATCCGAAATCTTTTCCATTTTGGACTCGGTGTAACGCATGGCCGCGGCGTTGTCTCCGTCGACGGAACCGAAGTTACCTTGTCCACGAATGAGTGGATAACGGAGTGAAAAGTCCTGGGCCATACGCACCATGGAGTCGTACACGGCTTGATCTCCATGAGGATGGTACTTGGCCAAAACTTCTCCAACCACAGCCGCAGATTTTCGGAAACCGGCGCTTGAGCGCAACCCGATTTCTTGCATCGCGAACAAAATACGTCGGTGAACCGGTTTCATACCGTCACGCACGTCGGGAAGGGCGCGAGAAACAATCACGCTCATGGCGTAATCCAGGTAGCTCTCTTCCATCTCATCCACCACATTACGCGCCGTGATTTTTCCGGCGGCAAAGAGCTCGGTGGGTTCTTCATTTTCCTCGTTTTCTTTCGCTTCCTCCTCGGTTTCTTCCATCTCTTCTTCGTTCCCCTTCGGTTGTTCGTCTTCAGGGTTCAAGTTTTCATCTTTTTTCTTTTTTGCCATAGAGTGGTTTAAATTTGCGCACGAAGTCTACCCTACCGCAGCAAAATACAAAATTCAGATTGGTTGACTAAGGAGGAATTTATTTTAGAATCGCGGGGTTTGAGCTTTGTGTAGGCCAATCCGAGCAAAATCTATTGATTTATTTCCTTAACTTTTCGGCTTAATCGGAATTAGTTTAGGCATGTGACAACTCTAAATTCTGAATTCCAATAAACCTGTTTTTTTGAACAGCCTTTTTATCAGTGTTACGCAGGCATAACTTTAAGACCTCTGACAAATTGCTAAACATTTCCTCCTGTGTTTTCCCTTCAGCGTAGCAACTGGGGACTGCCGGAATGGATCCGATGAATATTCCATCCTCATCCTGTTCTATATAAACTGTAAATTGTGCTGTTTTCATATGGTATGGCAGAATTTTAGGCGACGCCATTGTATCATAAAAAGAAAATAAAACAAAAAAACTATGCCGCAATCAAGTGGGATTATGTGATTGGTCTGCTCTAGTAAATATGGTCATTTTGTGATAAGATGATAAGATTAAAAAGAACTCCACGCATGGCAGATAATACCGTTCCACAACAAACCGCTTCAGTAAGCCCCGCAAACCCTGCGTCGACTTTGGGAACGCCGGTTGTGGCGGCCGATAATACGGCTGCTGCGGTGGCAGCGAAGCAAGAAGCTCAAGCTAAAAGCACGGTTTCTGCGGAAAAAAAGCAGGAGGCGAGTAAAGCTGCGGCGAAGGTGGACACCGATGCGCAAAAAAACATCAAAGAAAAGAAGCAATTGCTTGAAGCGGAAAAACTTTTTCAGGAGGGAATCGCGTCCATTCGGGACCTGATCGCGCCTTCCTCGTTCGAGGTGGGTTACGATCACATCAAAATCGACGGGCTCTACTGCCAAACTTTTTTCGTTTATACCTATCCGCGTTACATCGATACCAACTGGCTCAGCCCCGTGGTGAATTATGATGTGACCATGGATGTTTCTCAGTATATTTATCCGATTTCTTCGGAAGACATCATGAAGGTGCTTAGAACCAAAGTGGCGCAACTTCAATCTTCCATTCGCATTGCCGCCGACAAAGGAAATGTGCGTGATCCCGCGCTTGAAACGGCGCTCGAAGATGCCGAATCCCTGCGTACCGAACTTCAACGTGGCCAGGAGAAATTTTTCCAATACGGGCTCTATTTCACGGTTTATTCTCCAAATGAGGATGAGCTTCGTAAATCCACCAAGGAATTGCAAAGTTTGCTTGGCGGAAAATTGGTGCTGAGCAAACGCGCCGACTTGCAAATGGAACGCGGATTTACTTCCACCATTCCGCTCTGCCTCGACGACATCGCTGTGCAGCGCAACATGAACACGTCGCCGCTTTCCACCACATTCCCCTTCATTTCTTCGGAACTCACGTCGAATGACGGAATTTTGTACGGGCTCAATCGTCACAACGAATCGCTGATTATTTTCGATCGCTTCTCGCTTGAAAACGCCAACTCGACGGTATTCGCCAAGTCCGGAGCCGGTAAGTCTTATGCGGTTAAGCTCGAGGTTTTACGCTCGCTGATGTTTGGAACGGACGTGATCGTGATCGATCCGGAAAATGAATATAAAGCTCTGTGTGAAACGGTGGGTGGAACTTACCTCAGCGTGTCTCTCAATTCGGACCGACGCATTAATCCTTTTGATTTGCCCACGCCGCTGGAAGGAGAGGAGCTCAAGCCCGGAGATTTGCTTCGCAGCAGCGTGATCAATCTCACGGGTCTTATGCGTTTGATGCTCGGAACGATTTCGCCTCAGGAAGAGGGAGTTTTGGATAAGGCGCTCATTGACACTTACGCAACCAAAGGTATCACGATGGACGTGATAGATACTTCCAAATATCCCGTGCCTACGATGGCGGATTTTTACAACGTACTTTCCTCAATGGATGGCGCCGCCGACATGTCTCAGCGAATCGCCAAGTACGTGACGGGTACCTACGCCGGAGTTTTCAACAAAGAAACCAATGTGACGCTCGATACCGGGCTCATGGTTTTCTCCGTTCGCGATTTGGAAGACGAGCTCAGGCCGGTGGCCATGTACATTATTTTGAATTACATCTGGAATCGCGTTCGCTCCATGCTCAAAAAACGTATTCTTGTTATTGATGAAGCTTGGACCTTGATGCAGCACGAAGACAGCGCGAAATTCTTGTTTGGTCTGGTGAAGCGCGCTCGTAAATATTACCTCGGGGTAACTACTATCACGCAGGACGTGGAAGACTTTATCAATAGTCCGATGGGTAAACCGATTGTGACGAACTCTTCGATGCAAATGCTTCTCAAACAGTCGCCGTCGGCCATTGAGCCGCTGGCCAAAGTGTTCAACCTCACGGAGGGGGAGAAATACATGCTTTTGAATTCCGGAGTGGGGCAGGGGCTTTTCTTTGCCGGTCTCAAACATGTGGCCATTCAAGTGATTGCATCCTTCAGCGAAGACAGAATCATAACGACTAACCCGGAAGAACTTTTAGCACAAAGCAATGCCGCCGCAGAATTTGAAGCCACTACAAAAGAAGAAGAAGCGAAGAAAGAAACGGCCCCGGTCGCGACTCCCGAAGAAACTAAAATGGAAGCGGAATTCACGGAAAATGTAGCGGCGGTGTTGAATCAGCCCATTGAAGCTTTAAAGCCCGAGCAAGTTGCTTCGACGACTCCCGTTGCGCCGACGCCGGCAGTTCAGGAAATTCCGGTCGTGTTTGAAGAAAAGAAATAGAGAAAAACTTGACGTATCCTAAGAATGCGGTAAATTTCTTTCTTGAATTTTATTATTTAGCTTATTTTTTATGAGTGAAGGTGAGCCTAAGATAACTGACCTTGGGGTTAAGAAGGCATTTCTTCAAGATGAGAGAGGGGTGAAACGGGGGAGATTAGACTATTTGACTCCCGCCGAGGTGGGGCTCTTGTTTGATCTTGCACAAGATAAAAAGGCTGATGTGGATGATCTGTATAGAACACTGTTGGAGGATAGGAGCAGGGCAAGCGCAAGGGCAACAGAAGAACGCGCAAGGGCAGCAGCCTTGGCAGAAGAGAGAAAAGCTCAAACGCGACTAATACAAGGAGCGGTGCGCTATACTTATTCCTGATCAAATCTTTTAGATTCTGCGTGTATGTCATCAAATTCGCAGGCACCCGCTATTATCAGTCAGCGCCAGAATAGGACAATAAACCCTTGTCATCCAAGTGGGCTGTGTGAGAAAGTTCGGACATGATGCGCGACCAAGTTTGGCTACAGGCTCAGCTCGATTTTCTTCTGAAGAATGCTTTTGCGGATATGGAGAGGCCGAATCGGATCACGATTCAGTTCGGACGCAAGGCGCAGCGGAGACTGGGGTCTATTTGCATGAGCCGTGATAAAAAACGTAGCAGCATTCTTATCAATGGGATTTTTCGTCAGGAAGTGGTGCCGGAGGAAGTGGTGCGAGCGACTATTGCGCATGAACTCTGCCATTACGCACACGGGTTTTGTTCGCCGCTTGAAAAAAAATATAAAAGTCCGCATGCGGGCGGCATTATTGAGCGCGAGTTGAGAAAACGCGGATTGGAACTTTACAGTCGTTTTGAAAAAGAATGGGCCAAAAATCACTGGCCAAAAATTCTTGAGGTCGAATTTCCCAGGAGGCAGCGAAGAATCAGAGTGCGTCGTCCAATGCCTTTAACCATTCGTCTGCTTCGCCGCTTGTTGGCGTAACCAAAATGTTCGGCGTCACGCCTATGCCTTGCACGGAATGTCCCTCGGAGGAAAGCCAGTTAGCGATGGTGAGTTTGAGTATGGAGCCGTCCCAATAAGTAATGACTTCTTGCGCGGTTCCTTTCCCAAAAGTCTGCGTTCCGATCACGGTGGCATTCGCTACTTCCTGCAAAGTAAGCGCTAGAATTTCAGAAGCGGAAGCGGTGTATCCGTCCACTAAAATGTAAACGGGAACGTCCTGATAGGGGCCCGTGTCGCCATTGTAAATAGTTTCTTCCGGTCCGCCGTAGTCCAGCGTCACGAGTGGTGTCAAGTGAGGTATAAAAAGTCCGGTCACAAAATTTCCCATGTTTATGTAACCGCCCGGATTTCCGCGGAGATCCAAAATAATAGCGGAAGGATCCGGCTCTTCGGCGGTAAGTTCCCCGAGCGTGGTCATCATTTCATCGTAAATATTGGCGGCAAAAGAGTCGATTTCAATGAACCAAGCGTCTTTGTGGTAGAGCTTTCCTTTAACCAGATCCAACGTAATCAACGCTCGCGTAAGATCATAAGTGTGCTCCCCATCCTCTCGTAAAACGGTAATTCGCACGTCGGTTCCGGCGGTGCCTTTGATGCGACTCATCACTTCTTCGATCGGCATTCCCTCGGTGGAAACTTCATCCACAGCGATAATTTGATCGCCGGTTTCAAGTCCCGATTCCGCGGCCGGAGTGCCGTCCAAAATTTCTGCGATAAACACGGCGAGCGTCTCCGCATCTTGCGTCAAAATAGCGCCGATTCCTTCAAATTCTCCACCCAAAGTGTTCATAAATTCAGTGGCTTGGTCCGCGCTGAAGTACGCACTGTAAGGGTCATTGAGACTTTCGAGCACGGCATCCACGGCGGCCTGGAAAAGTACGTCCTGGTCAATTCGATAGCCATCGGGTAGGTAGAACTCAGTTAAAATCCGGTTCCAAATGTCGGTAAAAATGTCCGATTTGTAAAAATCCTCATCTATTTTTTGGGCATCGGTTTCATTTTTCCAAGTTTCCAAGTGGTAGATCATGTCCGCCAGTTCACCACGGGTGATTTTTTTGAAGGGGACATATCTCTCACTAAGGTCGGATGTAATAAGTCCCAGTTTGTTGGCCTGGTAGAGGAGGGAATAAAGTGGATGCTTGGCCCCCACGTCGTCAAAAAGATCGGTGCGATTTGTGAGAGGGACAATGGGTGCACCCAATCCATAAGCTTGCATGAGGAGGCCGAGGGCGCCGCCGCGACTCAACGTCTTTTGTCCTTCAAAAACGCCCTCGTCGGTCAATTCATAGAAAAGCGCCAGGCGAGCGTAAGGAGCAAACCAAGCATCCTCGGGAACGTCGTCAAAATTCAAGGTTTTCGGCGCAGTATCGGCATTTTCACGCAGCGTTTTGAAAAGCATTTTAAAAAGTTCCGCGCGAGTCACAAAATCGTCGGGGCGAAAATTTTGCCCGGGGTCCACCGTGCCAATGAGTTCCAGATAACTAACGCCTTCGTAATAGGGATAGCTTTCAGGCACGTCGTCAAAAGAGGCGAAGGCGTTTTGGGCGAATAAGCCAAGAGAAAATAAGAGGGCGAACAGGGACGACCGGGCTA
>JBAZQU010000015.1:0-24652 GCA_041645035.1 Candidatus Altimarinota bacterium
TTAACAGATTGAAAAACTTCAGAAGAGTAGCCACAAGATACGATAAACTTGCCGTGGTGTATGGCGGGTTTGTAACGCTTGCAATGATAGTCCTTGTCCTAAAAGTTATATGTTAACAGCACCTAGATCACTCGAAAAAAAATAAAACTCAGATTCAAGAAATTGTGGTCAGTGGAGCAAGCACAAACTGGTACCTGAAACAGATAGACAACCCCAATCACATCGTTAAAGAAATCAATCGGAACGCGAAAATCATGACAGACTTCATCATCGCCGATAACGAGTTATATTTTCTCAAATACGACAACAGCGAAGGCGCCGGCATTAAAATAATAAGAGGCGACCTCTTGATTACTATGAACACAATCTTTGATCTGCTCTGGGAGTCGCTTTAATGGGGGAGTGGTTGTAAACCAAGGGGGCCTCTCAACAATTGGCAGAGACACAGTCCTCCACTTAAACTTGTATTGGATTTGAGGGTGTGATAAAACTCAACCTTATATTTAAAATTTCCACTATGAGCCCAACTAAACGACCTTTAGAAGAAGGATTTGAAACCGCTTACGCCACAGCCTTGGTTGGAGTGGACACGTTGATGGGTGGCGATGTTGGTTGTCCCGATGGCGGTGCTCATTTTATTGCAGATACTTTTCCAAAAGAGGAAGTCGAGCTGCCTCCCATATATGAAGATGCAAGATCGGTGAAGCTTCGAGAGGACGGTGGGATGGGGGCCCAACACAAAGCAATGGTAGCGAGTTATATTAATGATTATGGCTTAGAAGGGTTACAAGAAAGTCTTCCTGCCGCACTGCCCGAAAATGCCTCTGAAGCAAGGAGACGATTCATGGAAAATCTTGGCCGTTGCCTGGACGTCATCGCAAGAACAGGGATTGCCCTTGCTGAAGTTAGCGCATTACCTCCCTTCGAAGAAAGGTACGAAGCGGCCGCACGACGAGCGCCGAAATTGGTAGACACAACCGAATTAAAGGAACGAATGCGTGCCGTGCTTGATTCAGCCGGAGTTAAGATTAGACAGAGCGAGACACTAAGAGAGGCAATCGCAAGATGGGAGACTCAAAATGGTTTCATCCCAGCCGCTGAGTTCGGAGTTTTAGTGGACAAGGCAAACAGAGATCTGACCGCGCTAACACGTAGCAAATTATTTGCAGGCATAAACTTTGATTTATCGGACTTTGACCCTCATTTGCTGGACGTATCTTTTGATGGGTGCGTGTTCAAAACGGTTTCAAATGTGAATTATACAGGTTCAAGCACATTTGAGGGCGGTGTTCACCCGGATGGCACTCCGGCCTCTAAAAGTCTCGTTGAATGCAACACAGATCACTCCGTTACCAATATTGGACTACAGTATCTTGTTGCGCATGAAATTGCTCCCGGACATTACATGGATTCAGCTGTGGCTGACCTTGGTTGGAGAACGGGCAGACTTGGTCTTGAAGCAGTAGCTCATACCATGTGCACCGCAGAAACGGTAATGCGAGAGGGGTGGGCTCAAAATACTTTACTTGCACTACATGGCAGCGAGAGACGTTTAGCTGGGGTATTTGGACCCGATCAAGCCGTCCAAGCTCTTATTGAACGCCTTCAGGATGCTGGTAAAAACAACGCTTCCATCCTTTATCAAATGCAAAGAGTTCCTATAGAAGAAGTGAGGCAGCACTTAAGAGAAGAGTGTCTTTTGCCGGAACCAATAGTTCAAAAGCTGTCCGGTGTTTGGGCTCAACATCCGATACTCGGTCCCATGTACGGACCGGCTTATCACGTAGGTGCAGAAGTAGTCAGGCAGGCAATAGAAGCTCATGGCCCGTTGGCCGTGGCTAAAGTAGCCTTCCATACAAAAGGCTACACTGACATTGAGACATTCCAAATGGCGATGGCAGGGAGGGCTTCCTAAGTTTCAGCTTAAGCCTCAGCAGTCGGAGGCCTTGTCGCCAATGGACCAACATCCCTACCATCCGGTCTGACGATTTCCGCTACAGCAGCCGCAAATCGAGTTGCTGCCTCGAGTGCTTCTTGCCCAATTTCAGCCATAGCTGCCTCATATGCAAGCCTCATCGCTATACACTCTGTATTGGTAGCACTAAAACTTTCTAAAGCTGATTTTGTTGTCTGTTCTGCATGATTGAGAATGTTTACTTCCGCATTTCGGAGTTCCTCTTCATACTCAACTAACAGTTTGTTGTGTCCAGAGATAAGTTCTGTTTGAGGTTTAACCCTGGCGGCCACTTTTTCCCCGAAACGGATAATATTCCCATCTCGATATAAATCCAGATAATAAGCCCTTATATTCGGAAGAGCTTTTTTCATTCCCTGCAAACATTCTCTTGCTCTGAGTAAGGTCTTTAAGCTGTCCTCGAATAGTATTATTTGAGCTGGGATAGCCTCAAGACCATCTGAGAGACGGTCTGCCTGCCCATTTTTCTGATACCATTCATTCATGGCAGACAGAAATTGGGCCCTTAATTCTTGAATTCTTGGGAAAGGACTAGCCACACGCTGACGCTCCCGATCCAATTGAGCACGCCTATCAAGCTCATTTTTTGAAACTTGAGGCCTCAGTCCCCATTTACTCATCTGCTCGTCTAAAGCCATTAGTATTTCTATGTCTACCAGTTCCGCACTTCCTTCAAACAAGGCTACCGCAGCTTCAACTCCATCCTTAGTTTTTGTACCAAGCAATGATAGGATCTGTTGATCCAAAGATTCCGTCGATACCGGTTCTGGTGATGCCATAAGATTACTTAAAGGGCGTCAACACTAAAACATAAACCAGCATCTTTGTCAAGCAAAGTGGATGTTTGTAGAATCTTCTATTCACTGCTGAATAAAAACACCGTCCAAGTACCGTGTTATATCATAAAAACGGCAAGTAGCAAAATGCGCTTTGTATGGTGGGGCTAAAGGGATGGTTCTAGAACTGTTGGAAAATATTCTCCTAAAATTTGGCATCAATCATACTTCCACATGAGAACTAACTTCTCCCGCCACTTCACCTCGTGCGTCTGCAACAGCAGATCCAACATGATTTTCCCTCTTCCTAAGTTCCATAATGAAATCTATATAAAAAGATTCCCTAGCCAGAGAAGATGAACGCATGATCTCTGCACCAAAAACACCGCTTTCGTCACGATGCGCAGTACTAAACGTAGGTTTGTTGTCACAAGAGACCCAAAAATTTTCCATTTGATAAGCTACAACTTTTAAGAATCTTCTTGCCAATTGTTCATCCTGAATAATTAAGTAACAGTCTACGGCCAAAGCCAATATTTTTTCTAATTCGCGACGGAGCCCTCCTCCTTCCAATGTTTCCTCATCAAAGGCTCTCTGACCGAGTCCTTTGAAAAACGCACTCATCATTACTTCATTATTATCAGATTCCATGTCAAATTTCCCACTCTCAAACCCTGGGACTTCATTTACCTTATATTCATCTGCAGGCTTAAGTCCTCTATCATGCAGAATCCGAGATGCTTGAAGGAAATCCAGTGGCATAAATAGTGGGAGAGGGTTAGTCACCACCTCAATCGTAACATAAAACCTCGACGCTGTCGAGTATGGTGGGCGATAGAAGATTCGAACTTCCGACCTCCACAATGTCAATGTGGCGCTCTAACCAGCTGAGCTAACCGCCCCCCCTGGGCGAAGCCCAGTCTGCCCTAAGGCCGGCAAATATTACTTTATGATGGGTGTTCCTGCAAGTTCCCCTCCAATAATGACCTCGTTGGAGGCTTTTAGGGCGCTTAAAATGCCTTCAAAAGTGAGCTCGCCGGTGTGTTCACTGAGCAAAAGTCGGGCAACGGCAGCCGTTACTACGGGTGCGGCCTGAGAAGTTCCGGTTTTGTAGCCATATTGTCCGTCCGGCAAAGAGCTGCGCACGTGGTAACCATAGGCCGCCACGTCCACCCAGTCGCCATAATTGGATTTTGGAAGCTTGTTGCCGGCCGTGTCCACACTGGCTACCGCAATGGTGTGAGCATATTCAGCCGGATAAAAACCTGTAGTGGCCGCGTTGTTCCCGGCCGCCGACACAATAATTACACCCTGTTCGTAGGCCCTTTCCACCATAGCTTCCAGTGCATAAGAAGGGGAGGAAAGCCCGAAACTGGTGTTCATGATTTCCACGTCATCACCCAAGGCCTTGGCCATGGCTTCCAAAACATTGGAGAGTTTGCCACCATTGGCATCCACAATCTTATAAGGAATGATCTCCACCCCGGGGGCATCCGACGCAATGATGCCGGCCACGTGCGTTCCATGACCCACATCGTCGTACATATTGTCGTTGTCTTCAAGCGTATTCCAACCTTCGGAAACCTGCACATTGGCGAAGATTTCATGAGTAATATCTACTCCGCTATCAATAACCGCCACTTGGATAGTTTCTTCCGCCAAATCTACGGTTGCCACGGGAGCCACCTCGGTGGCTGGCTCCTCCTTTTCTCCAATAAACGGAAAATTCCAGTCATAGAAAGGGCTGGAAAGATCCAACTCCTGATCGATTTCCACTTCTTCAAACTCGGGGATAGCCTCTTTATATTCACCGGCAACGGTCTGTAATTCCACCTCAGACAATTCTTCAACAGGTTGGAGCAGCAAAACCCCCCGATCGGAACTTAAACTCACCACAAGTCCCTGCGGATAACCAGATGCCCCAGCATCCAAAAAAGCGTTCGCTTGTACCAGTTCGCTCACCAAAAGCGAGTCTTCCGTATTCAAAAGATCGTCTACCCGCATCTGATGTTCAAAGTTAAGCTCACGCAGAGCATCCAAAGAATTTGCTGAAAAAAAGTCCGGCTCTTTGCGAGATTCCATGACTCCCAACGCGAGAGCGAGCATGGTAACCAAAAGGAGCGGGAGGAAGGAATACCAGGTGTTTTTCATGCCGGAAGCATAGCGAAATAAAAAGGACTAGACAAGTTCCGGCTAATTGTATATAATTGCAACTTATTTGACATAACGTCAACTAAGAATCACATTAATTACGGTTGAAGAGGGCTCTTCATGGCGTGGAGGGGGCCCTCTTTTTTTACTCGGCGAAGCCGAGTGTGTTTTTCCTCGTCTTACTTCTCAAACCCACTGTTTTGTGATACAATACTCCAACGACATCTTGATTCTTTTCGCTCAATTCCTTAGAATCTTGTCCTCAAACTAATTATGGCAGACGGAGATCAATCACAAAATAATGGATATGTAGGCGGCTTTTCCTTTGGCCCCGGTCAAGGGGGCGGTTTTACAGACGGGTCTAATCCACCGCCACCTCCCGCTCCAGTACCTCCGGCACAACCTTATGCAGCCCCGGTTACCCCGACTGCACCAGCCACACCCGTTGCACCTCAGCCTCCTATGGCCGGGACAGGGATGGGCGATCCTTATGCCGGCGGCACTGCTAATGCCGGTCAGCCCCCCTTTGACCCCAATTACGTATTCGGGGCTCAGATGGCCAATTTCACAACGACTATTAAAATTCCGGCGCACAGCCTAACGTTTGACGAAAACCGTTTCCTTAATCTGCTTGCGGGTTCCATATCTCTCACAAAGGATGAAAAAAAGAAAATTGTGGACAGCGTCCCCAAACTTCGCCAGGAACAAGTAGACGAACTCATTCGCATTTTTGATGAAGAACGTGCCAAGTTCGTGGAACTTTCTCCCAAGCACGGGGCGCAACTCAAAAAACTCGAAGACGAACACGCCGCCGATTGGAGGGATCTTGAAGTTGCCTGCAAAGCCGAGAGCAAAGGCCAGGAAGATCAAAACAAGGCCGACGAAATTAGAAAACAGTTGGGGCTTTAATACGCTCTGGCAAAGTACACCAGGGTGTCCGTCTTTTTTCCTGTAAAAATACAGACGCGCTTCTTCGGCCATTTTTCTTCGGAAACAATGCGTATGGTGGCCTTAGTTTTGTCCTGAATTTTTTTCTCATCCTCTTCCGTGCCCGCCCAAGCCGCTTTTACGAGGCCACCTTTTTCATCCAAAATTTTCACCATTTCCTCGATACTTTCCGCCTCGCGAATATTGCTTGTCAGGTATTCCTGCGCGCGTTTGAGCATGTCACTTTGAATAGTTTCCAACGTGGCCGGCACTTTGCCGGCCAAATCAGCCAAAGCCAAGGAGAATTTTTCACCCGTGTCACGGCGAGCCACTATGCAAGATTTTTTTTCAAGGTCGCGAGGTCCCACTTCAATACGCATCGGCACACCTTTAAGTTCCCATTCGTTGAACTTAAATCCGGGGGTCACGGTATCACGCGCGTCCAAATGGACGCGCACGCCTTTTGCCTTTAAATCCGCCACTGCTTTATCCAAAACTTTCAGTACGCGTGCCTTTTCTTCCTCGGTCTTATAAATAGGAATCAGGACGGCTTGATAAGGTGCTACGCGAGGAGGAAGCACGAGTCCTTTTTCATCGCCATGACACACAATAATTGTTCCAATGATTCGAGTGGAAAGTCCCCAAGAAGTTTGCCAACCATATTGCATCTCTCCTTTTTCATCTTGGAATTTAATATCGAAAGCCTTGGCAAAAGTCTGACCTAAAAGGTGAGAAGTTCCCGCCTGGATCACTTTTCCATCCTTGGCCAGCGCTTCGGTAGTGCGAGTGTAGTCCGCACCGGCAAAAGTTTCTTTGGGTGACTTGGTTCCGGTCAAAACCGGCAGCGCTAAAAAGTCGCGGTCAAAATCTTCGTACATTTTAAGGGCACGAGCTACTTCCGTTTCGGCTTCCGCTTTCGTCGCATGCACGGTGTGCCCCTCCTGCCACAAAAATTCCGTCGTTCGCAAAAAAGGTCGAGTTCGCATTTCCCATCTCACCACATTTGCCCATTGGTTGATGAGCAGGGGAAGATCGCGATAACTCTGAATCCATCCCGAAAAAGTATCGTACATAATGGTCTCGGAAGTGGGGCGAATCACGAGAGGTTCGGTCAATTCAACACCTCCGCCATGCGTCACCACCGCACATTCCGGGGCAAAGCCCTTTACGTGATTTTTTTCACGATTCAAAAGGCTCTGAGGAATAAATAAAGGAAAATAAGCGTTTTTCACGCCCGCCTCTTTAATACGTCGATCCAGTTCCGCCTGAATAAATTCCCAAATGGCGTAACCATAAGGTTTAATCACCATGCAGCCTTTGACGCGGCTGTGTTGCGCGAGATCCGCCTTTTCCACCACGTCTTGATACCAAGCGGGGAAGTCCTGCAATTGTGAAGCGATTTGAGCCATAGGAAGCTGCAGCGCAGCGGAAGCTAAGCGAGAAGAGTTTACTCAATTCCGTTCTCTTCGGAAAGAGATTTAATCTTAATATTCTCCGGCAAGCTCGGAATAGTGGGGGACCAAACCGGCCACACGCTGATTTCCACGCTGTTTACCTCGGGCAGATTTTGGATGTAAGCCGCAGCTTCCTCGATAGTTTTGCCGGCGACATGTTCTTTAATTTTTTCAGCCAACTTACTACCGCCTTCCAATTCAGGATCGATTTCATACTCTTCAATACCCTGGACTTGCACCGTTATTTTGTAAGTGCCGACGGCCAAGCCCACTTCCAATACCTGCAGGCTCACGGAATTTTCATCCACCGAAACCAGTAGTTTGCCCGGAGTTTTGCTACTCACAATTTCAGCCTTTAGAATACTGAACAAGTCGTCTGTGCTGTACGCCACGCCGGAGATGCTCATACTTCCCGATACATCAAAAGTTTTTTGTTCTTGGCCAATTAAAGTGTAAGGAAGTTCAACGAGTGCCGGACCGTACTGCAACGCATCCGAAGTTTCCAAAAGTCTCAAAGTCACACCCAAAGTGTTGGACTCTGCAAGTACTTCTTTGCGCAGCGCAGCCACGGCCTTTTCTTTCAAATCCGTCTCCAGCCGCACCTGTGCCGCAATCAAATCATTCTCGGTCACTTGCACGCGGGAAACGGTTAGTCCGCCAGTCATGGCATCATAGCTTTCGGCATAAAGCTCAGTACGGGTATCTTCACGCAGACCGGGGAGGAAAAATTTAGTAGCGCCAACATTTCCTCGTTCGCCCACGGCCACACCATTAGCATCCAGGGGATCCGCGATCACATAGGCCACCAAAGTTCCGGGAGTGATCGCAGTTCCGGCGGGGACATTCACTTCCTTCTGCAGACGAAACACGATACCATCCTCTGTCTGGAAACGCGTTTCCTTAACCAGAGGTCGAGCCACGCCGCTGGTATTTATAATAGTCAAATTTCCCGCCGCATTGCTGCTGTCGTCGGTGATTAGTCCCGTGGAAGGATGGGTGAGGGTGTATTCTACCTCGGTTTCAATCTCATAAGCCTTCAAGCTGTACGGGTCAGTGGGGTTTGGTTCCAAGGTAACGTTCACGGATTTGCTGAGTACATTGGAAGCGGGCTCTATCAAAATAGTGGCTCCGGGGAGGGCTACGTAAGCGATCACAAAAAACACCAACACGCTCGCCGTGAGTAGTCCAAAAATCCAGCGTTTTTTCCCGGGAGTGAGGTAAATATTGAGTGGACGTTTTTCCAAACGATTTCTTCTAAAGTCCGCCAAATAGGAGCGCAGCGAGAAGCCTTTCCCTTTCCCCTTTATATTTCGCACCACCTCAAAAATGGAAGATTTTTTCTTGGGGAGTCGTGAAGGTAACTCATCATCCACTTCATTTTGCGAGGCTTCAATAGGCTTCAAAAGTGCCGTCTCAGGGTCCCTCTCATTTTTACTTGCGCCGACAGCGCTGTCATCAATATTCCAATGGTCGAAAACTTTAATCTCCGCTTGGTGCGCGAGCTTCATTCCGTTGAGATCATTCGTGATCACGGCCACTTCTTTCTCAAGCTCAGTCATTTTCTGTTTCAAAATTTTCAAATTCACGATGCTCTGCAGCAGCACGGCGCGTTTGGGAACCACCAAATAGACTTCTTTATAAGGAAGCTTTTCGATACGCTGAAAAATACTCGTGAGCTCCTCATCAATTTGCACGAAGAGGATTTTCTTTTTTGAAATTTTCTTAATATTGTCGGGCATGGGCGGTAGGTGGGTTGTGGTTTCTTAAACTTGCATCAAACGGACGACTTTTTGCAGCATTTTAGTGAGCAGTTTTTCTTCGCTCAAAATTTCCATCCCCACCGAAGCCAGTGCCATCGGCGTGATGTCGGCGGGCGAGTCGAGCTGCTTGGTTTGGTCCTTAACATGTGAAATATTTTTAGGTAGAAGGTATTTCACCTGAGGCTTTCGAGGAAATTTCAAATTTTTATACCAATCGGAATTTTCAAGTCCGTCCTTGAGCAGCGGGAGCAGTGATCCTCCCCCACAAAGGTAGACGGTAGGTGGCAGGGAATCAATATCGCTCAGCTCCTGAAGGCCGAAATAAACTCCGGAAAGCCAAATTTCCGTGTCGCCCGCAAGTGCTTTGCTCACAATGGTTTGTGATTGGTGCTCGAGCTGGCCACCGGAAAAGGCGATCTTCACTTCTTCCGCTTCTTCGTGTGAAATATTGAGTGTCTGGGCCAGACGTTTGGTGAAAGCACGCCCTCCCAAGTTAAACATCTTGGTCCCAATCACACTTCCATCCATCACAATGGCGAGATCAGTAGTGCCACCCCCCACGTCAATAAAAATTCCGCTATAGCCTTGCTGTTCGGTTCCTCCGAGCAGTCGTCCCACGGCGTATGGCTCGGCCATAATGGCGAGCAACTCTTTATCAAGTTCCGCACAAATGGTTTGCAACGCACCATAATGGACCAATGGAGAAAAAGCATTAAATATACTCATCGTTACCTCGCGACCCTGGAACCCGATGGGATTGGAAACTTTGTATCCGTCGATACGCGTATCTACAATGGCGGCGTGCACCAACTTCACATCAATTTCATTAAATCCCGTTTCGTAGGCCAAATTTCCACGCACCCGTTCAAAAGCCTTCCACTGCACTTTGTGAATAATATTCTTCAGCTCCTCCTGGTGCACTTTGCTACCGGGATCCTTTCTTTTATAAGTCACCATAGAGGTGTCTCCTTTAATCAGTTCGCCCGCCACGCCCAAAATCAAACTTTGCGGACTACTACCGGCCATCCGTTCGGCGTCGCGCATAGCCTCATGACAACGTTCGATCACGCCGGCAATATCGGTAATCGTCCCGCTTTCCATTTCGCCCGAATTTTGGCGGCGAATTCCTTTCCCCAGCACTTCCACCTCTTTACCTTGGGCCATACATACCAGCACTTTTATAAATTCCGTGCCGATATCAAGGACCGTAAACAGTCGTTCGCGCTTGGGACCTAAACTATTTTTTAAGCCAAACATGGCGTTAGTGTAACTAATCGAGTCGCAAGCCGCAATCCCAGATCGATTGCACCTCCTCGTTCATTTTGTTAAACTAGAACTCCTTAAACTTCGCCCATGGATAACTTCGAAGGTCTCGCCACCCGCTCCCAAACCAGTGATTTCTACAACAAAGTGATGAGCTGGTTCGGCCTGGCCATTTTAACCAGCGGCCTCGGTGTGTATGCGGGATTTCACTATCTTTTGCCACTCTTTGTCCAAAATCCAATCCTCATGTATGGGCTTTTCTTTTTGGAAATTGGTCTGATTCTTACCTCCCGATCGTGGAGTAAAAAAGAACCTCTCAATTATTTCTTATTTAGCCTTTTCGCTTTTTCTAGCGGAGTCACGGTGGTCCCGCTCCTTGCCAGTTTTGCGAGAGAGTTTGGAGGCTACGATATCATTTACCGCTCTCTCTTTTCCACGACCGCCACATTCCTCGCCATGGGACTCATCGGGCACACCAGTCACCGTTCTTTTGCAGGACTTTCCGGATTCCTTTTCTTTGCGCTCATCGGGATACTCATCACAGGAATTTTGGGAATTTTCATTCCCTGGGGGAATACTATGGAAATGATATATTCCGGCGCTGGCGTGCTCATTTTTGCGGGCTACACGATGGTGGACATTCAGCGTCTCAAAACTTATCCCGAGAACGAATCGATGCACGCCGCCATGGCGCTTTACCTTGATATTTTCAATCTCTTCATCTTTATTTTACGCTTAACCGGAGCCGTTCGACGTGGTTAAAATTGCTCAAATCTATCGAGCCACTAATGGATCCCGCGAACCCTTTTCTTTAGAGTTTAAGGCGGAAGATTTCGATATTTCCGAGATTCAAGGCAGGGTGACGGCTAGCGGTCATTTTATGCGTGTGGAAGAAGGAATTATGATGCTTCTTGAAGGCCTGGATGCCACTCAAACCGCCCACTGTTCGCGCTGCGGCAAGGCGCTCAAACTCAAATTGAATTTCAAGCCCTCCGAATGGCTCTTCTATAAAGAGAAACCTCCGGAAGACGACAGCGAAAACGAATGGCTCGAATTGGACACCCATCGTTTGGAGCTCAATCCACTGGAACCCGTTCGGCAAGATATTCTTTTGAACTTGGGACTAGCGCCTCGTTGCAAAAAACTCTGCAAAAAATTCGAAGAATCCAAACCGGAAAAAAACAAAGGCGTAAAAGCACTTTCAGGTTTAAAAGACCTACACCTCTAATTTGCTTGATTTTCCTCTGAAATGCTCTAGAATGCGCTAGCAAAAGAGCTGAGGCTCTATCTTAAAAACGATTTATGGCAAAACATGCAGTCCCCAAAAAGAAACAATCAACGACTCGTTCGAATCGTCGTTATCGCACGTTCGAAAACTCAGCTCGTCTGAAACTTCGAGGGATGACAAACATAGTGAAGTGTGAAAAATGTGGAGTTGCCAAAGTTGCTCATAAGGTTTGTGCTGACTGTGGATGCTACCAGGGAAAAGATGTAATGGGTAAAATAAAGAAGCAAGAGGCTAAAATCACGAAGATCAAAGCGGAATAATTTTTTCGACCTTTATTTTTTCGACATGGCCTCTAAGCGCCACACTCTCCGGACCCTGGTGATGCAAACATTGTTCGCCTGGGAATTCCGTGGGGGAGATGCCGAAGTAATTTTGTCGTACAACTTGGTAAATGGCGGTCACGGAATGGAAGATCAAAGTTTTGCCTTACAGCTTCTCAAGAAAATCATGCTGCACCGCAACGAAATAAAAAAAGTGATTAAGCACTTTGCTCCGGAATGGGCTTGGGAGAAAATTGCTCCCGTCGATCGTGCCATTTTAGAGGTGGGGGCCTGTGAATTACTCTTCGATCCTGACATCCCTGATTTGGTTGCCATAAACGAAGCCATTGAACTTGCCAAGGAGTTCGGCACGGAAAGCTCTTCAAAATTTGTGAATGGTGTACTAAGCTCAATGTATGATGACAGCAAAAATTAAAAACCTAAGCGAGCTCGAAAAGAAAATCGACCTCGTGTTTAAAAATAAGGATCTGCTGATCTTGGCTTTTGTTCATAAGTCCTTCATCAACGAACATACCGAGGAAAAAGTGTACAACGAACGCCTTGAATTCTTGGGGGACGCGGTTTTGGAACTCTCTGTTACGCAATTTCTCTATCACAACTATCCGGATCAGCCCGAAGGTCAGCTTACCAGTTGGCGCAGCGCGTTGGTGAAAGGGAAAAACCTGGCTAAGGTTTCCAAAAATCTCGAACTGGGGCAATTTTTATTACTCAGCCGTGGCGAAGACCTCTCCGGCGGTCGTGAAAAAGAATATATTTTGGCCAATACGTGTGAAGCCTTGATTGGGGCGATTTCTTTGGATCAAGGGTTTGAAACTGCGAATAGCTTTATTTTGAAGCACATCGTGGTGATGCTCGATGACATCATTGCCAAAGGGCTCAATGTGGACGCCAAGTCTCGTGTACAAGAACTGGCTCAGGACAAATTCAACGTCACGCCCACTTATGAACTCATTAGTGAAGAGGGCCCCGACCACGACAAAAAATTCATCATGGGGATTTATTTTGGCAAGCGTCTCGCCGGAGAAGGCGAAGGGCCGTCCAAACAAGACGCTGAACAGGCAGCCGCGTGCAATGCGCTGGAAAAAGAGGGGTGGAATTAAAACGTATTTGACAAAACCGGCAATACGCCGCTAAAATCCTAACTTATCTTTAACTAAACAATATATGAGTGGCAATAATCATGGTGGTGGTGAGCGTCTCGATAGGTTTTGTAACAACAGGCCGGCCCTCGACCGTAAGGCTGAGAACAGAAGTATTCGTGACTCAGTGGAGAGGCTTGGGGTGGCTGGAATGGAGGGAATGTCTGATGAGGAGAAGAGTTACGCACAGTCTCGCTTGAAGATACAAGCGCAGACTCGAGAGGCTGCTACTAGAGTGGTGACCGCTCCAAGAGTAATAAAAGTTGCCGCTCCAAGAGAAGATTTTCCTCGACCTTCTTCTAGCAGTGCGTCCACACGGGGAGGCTCGTCTAATGATTGGGACTGGAGCCGGGAAGAACGTTGGTAGACTAAGTTAGTTTCTGGGCTAAGCCATCTTAGGCATAAGTAGCTCCGTTCGGTGTGAGCCGATTTTTAATAGGCCAAGCGGAAAGTTAAGGTAGCGCGCAAAGTACATTCCTTCCGCGAGTCCTTCAAACGCAACCGGTTGGTTTTTAAAGGCATTTTCCATCTGTTCTTTGGTGAGCTGGATGATGTTGCGTGTGGCTTTTTCGGCAAAGAACATCACGCCCTCATGGCTGGGTTTCATTTCATCGCCTTCGTACGTTTTGAGTGCCGGCAGAGAAAGTGAGAAGCCCGGCGGCGGCGGAAGTTCTTTGAGTGCCGGACTCGTAAGAAATAAATGATGCTCAAAGGGAACCAGATCATATTCTTTAATGGACACGCCGAATCGTTCTTCCAAGAATTGGTCATAAATCTCTCTTTCGTCTTTGCTCAGTACTTTTAAGAAAAATTTGCTCGGAACCGATTTGTCCGAATTTTGTGAGGCGGTTTTTGTGAGCGCGATACAAAAAAATCCTTTGGTCCCCGTTTTATGCGGCCAAAAACGAAGACCTTGAAGGCCGGCCAGTTGTTCGGGTATTTGGAGGTCGCGTTTTTTAAGTTCGTCAGAAATACGGCCATCTATTTTTGCTTCGGGAGTTTTTCCCAAAAAGTCGGCAACCACGCCATCGTTTTCTATTCCGTTGAGCGCGCAAGTGGAATAGAGAATGCGTCCACCCGGTTTCAACATGAGAAAAGCCTGTCGCAACAGGCCAAATTGTAATCCGGCAAAATGTTTTACCGCCTTCTTGTTCCAATAATCGGGCTGACCCTCCTTCATTACAAAAAGCCCCTCGCCGCTGCAAGAAGGGTCGAGCAAAATTCGATCAAAAGTTTCCGGATACAGCTCTGCCATTTTATTTGCGTTCAGACGTGTCACATAAGCGTTCACGATGCCGAGGCGACTAAGGTTGGATTTGAGCGCTTTAATGCGGTGCGTATCCATGTCGTTCGCGACTAATATCCCCGTGTTCCGCATGCGTTGGGCTATATGCGTGCTCTTTCCTCCCGGGGCCGCTGTTAAATCGAGCACTCGTTCTCCCGGCTGCGGATTTAAAACTTCCACCGCGAACATGGAAGCGGCATCTTGCGGATATGTGAAGCCGGCATGGTAGGGAAGCTTGAGCGCCCACTCCACTCCCGAGCCGGTCAGCTCCAAGCCATCCGCCGAGTAAGGGCTATTTTTTACTTCGTAGCCTTGCGAAACAAACCACTCCGCAAGTGCCTCCTTGCTGATCTTTAAAGTATTTACGCGAATACTCCGTGGCCCCATCGGTTTAAGGTCTATTGTACTAAAAAATTGTTCAGCTTCTTTAGGGCCGATGAATTCACGAAAATAATCTTGAAAAGTTGCTTTCATGTTTTTTTGAGTGCGCCCTGTAAAGTTTCCAACGAAAGCGTCACGCACTTCACCCGCGCAGGTCCCAAATGATCAATGCCGAGCCACTCATACAAATCCTCTTTTTTCATGTTGATCAAATCTTCCAGCTTCTTTCCTTTGATTTCTTCAGTAAGCACGGAAACCGCCGCGATACTGATGGCGCAACCGTCACCCTCCCAAGATATCTCTTTTACTTTTCCATCTTCAACCTTCAGATATAAACGTACATGGTCTCCACAGGTCGTATTAACTCCCGAGTGAGCAAGGCTCGCATTCGCGAGTGCCCCGCGATTGAGCGGGTTCTTGGAGAGGTCTACGATTTGTTCTGCGTACAGATCCATAACTTATATTTTGAATACTCTCGCCACTTTCTTCAGTCCATCGCGAAGCGCTTCCACATCTTTTTTAGTGTTATAAATTCCAAAACTCACACGCACTGTGGAAGAAAGATGAAGGGCTTTCATGAGCGGCATGGTGCAATGATGACCGGCGCGGACACAGACGCCCTGTTCACCAAGAATCGCAGCAACATCATGCGGATGTACGCCTTTCACGGTAAACGAAATGCAGCCGCGTTGTTGGTCAAAACCTTTGGGCCCATAAACCGTGATGGTGGGAAGCTCGTTGAGAATTTTAAAAGTGTATTCTTGCATTTCTCGATCGTGCTGCATCAGTTTATTTTTTCCAAGTTTCATCATGAACTCCATAGCGGCGCCCATGCCCAACACTTGAGCGATATTCGGCGTGCCCGCTTCGAACTTCCAAGGTAGATCATTCCACGTGGAGAATTCTTCATGCACTTCGCGAATCATGTCACCGCCGCCGAGCCAAGGATCCATTTCCTCGAGAATTTCACGCTTGGCGTAAAGCACACCAGCTCCCGTAGGTCCGTAAATTTTATGACCGGAAAAAGCCAGGAAATCAATGTCCAGTTTTTGTACATCAATGGGAAGGTGGGCGACAAGTTGAGCCGCATCCACACAAATTTTTACCCCTACTTTTCGCGCCAGGCGCACCACAACGGGAAGATCTATTAAAGTTCCCAATGTATTGGAAAGCCCTGTGATGCTGATGATTTTAGTTTTCTTTGTTACTAGTTTTTCCAGAGCCTTATAGTTGAGATTTCCTGTTGAAAGAATGGGACAGAATTTGAGCACGGCACCAACTTCTTTTGCGATCATTTGCCAAGGCACAATATTCGAATGATGTTCCAAAATACTGAGCACGATTTCATCTCCTTTTTTCAAAAACTTTTTTCCCCAACAGCGAGCAACAATGTTTAAAGATTCAGTAGCTCCGCGTGTAAAAATAATTTCACCCCCCTCATTTGCATGCAAAAACTTTCGAGCAATTTTGCGCACATTTTCATAGTGGGCCGTGGCTTCTTCCGCCATCGGGTAGAGCCCGCGATGCACATTGGCTTTATATTCCAAATAATAGGTTTGTTCCGCGAGCAAAGAATCATCGAGGCACTGAGTGGTTGCGGCACTGTCCAGATACACCAAGTCCGGATGATTTTGAAAAATGGGGAAGCGGTCTTTTACTTGGAGAGGCATTTTAGAATGTCTTTAAAGATTTGTTCGGAGAAGGCGAGGTTCGGACACTTTTGCAGGGCGTCCCAGAAAAATCCTTCCACTAAAAGTTCTAAACCTTCCTCGGGGCTAAGTCCACGGCTTTGCAGATAAAAGAGCTTTTCTTCATCTACTTTTTCCAGTGTGGCGGAATGAGAAGCTTGAACTTCGTTATGTCGAATTTCGAGACTCGGCATCGCTTCGATTTTGCAGCCGCCGCTAAGCAATAAGTTGTGTTCCTCCAGGCTCGCGTTTGCGCCACTACAGCCCGGTAGCATTCGAATATTTCCATAGAAACGCCCAAAAGCACTGTCTTTCACAGCCCCGCGCGAAATCATTTTAGAGTGCGTATTTTTTCCTTGATGAACGTGCTCCACCCGTAAAGTTTGCCTGTCATCCGCCTTCCCAAAGAAAATAGTTTGGCTGAGCGCGCTGCTCTCGTTTCCTTCCAACAGAATTTCAGTTCGATCTTCACTTTTTCCAAGCACATGATGAAAATATTCCAGCCGCGCGCCTTCTTCCAGCGTAAAAATTTTTTGAGATTTTCCGGGATGATACGTCATCCAACGCAAATGCGCGCCGGGTTTTAAACGCACAGCAACTTTTTGGACCGCACGATGCGCCTCCACCCACACTTCGGCGCCGGCTTCCACTACGAGCGCAACATTGCTCTCGCGAGGAAGAATATAAACGTCGTGATTTTTTAGAGTTTTTTTCATTTTCGCTGCGGCTTATTAAGTTCCATTTCAATGAGTCGGTTCATTTCCACCGCGTATTCAAGCGGCAGCTCCTTCACAATCGGGTCTATGAAACCATTCACAATCATGGCCAGCGCCTCGTCTTCGCTAAGGCCTCGACTTTGCAAGTAAAAGAGTTGCTCCTCGCTGATTTTCCCCGTACTCGCTTCGTGTCCAATCGAAACATCATCTTCATCGACGCGCATGGTGGGGTAGGTGTCGCTCGTGGAAAGTGCGTCCAAAATCAAACTGTCACAGCGAATTTGAGACTTTGCGCCGGTGGCGCCTTTGTTGACTTGCAACAGACCGCGATACACATTGCGTCCGCCACCCTTACAAATGCTTTTGGCGAGAACCGTGGAACTCGTATCGGGAGCCAGATGAATTACCCGGGCGCCGGTATCTTGCACTTGGCCCGTGTTGGCAAAAGCTACGCCCAGATGATTCGCGTGTGAGCCACGACCCTTCAAAATGGAACAAGGATAAAGCATGGTTCGTCCGCTGCCTAAATTTCCACCCACCCATTCCATGGTGGCGTCTTCGTCTATCAAGGCACGCTTGGTGTTTAAGTTGTAAGTGTCCTGCGACCAATTTTCCACACTGGAATAGCGGAACTTTGCCCCGCGCTTCACAAAAATTTCCACTGAGCCCGCATGCAAAGAAGTGCTGCCGTATTTAGGAGCGCTGCACCCTTCAATGTAATGACCTTCGGCGCCTTCCTCCACGATAATGAGCGTGTGTTCGAACTGCCCCATGCTCCTGGCATTCATGCGGAAGTACGCCTGAAGCGGCGCCGTCACCTTCACGCTGGCAGGGATATACAAAAAAGTTCCCCCGCTCCACACCGCGCCATGCAGAGCCGCAAACTTGTGATCGTGCGAAGGTACGAGTTTCATAAAATACCGTTTCACCAAATCCGGATATTTTTGCAGTGCCCTGTCCATGTCTTCAAAAATCACCCCCACCCTCTCCCATTCTTCTTTGAGTTTATGGTACGCATTCACGGAATCATACTGCGCCCCCGTTCCTGCCAAAACTTTTCGTTCCGCCTCCGGGATTCCCAGCCTTTCAAACGTTCGCTTAATGTCTTCCGGCACATCTTCCCACTTCGTTGCATAGCCCTTCATTTCATCGGGCGCCGCATAGTAAATGATATTTCCAAAATCAATAGGTGAAAGGTCTACGCCAAAGGTGGGCAACTTTAGTTCACGCCATTTCTCCAACGACTTCAAGCGATAGGCCAGCATCCATGCCGGTTCCTTTTTGTCCGCAGAAATACGGCGAACCAAAGCCTCGGAGAGACCTTTTTGTGCGCGCTTTGCATAACCCTGTTCATTGTGGCTGTCAAAGACGCTCCGATCGAGATCCTTAAGATAGTCGAGTGCCGTCATTGCAGAACTTTTAATGGATTTTTTTCACTCAAAATCTTGCGAACATAATCGTATCCTTCTTTTTCCAGTTTGGCAGCCAGCTCCTTTCCGCCGGACAGCACGATTTTTCCGTCCATCATGACGTGAATACGGTCGGGCTTCAAATACTTGAGCATGCGCTCATAGTGGGTGATCATAAGCAAACCTTGCCCCGGCTTTTTAAGCGTTCGAATAGCTTCACAAATAGTTCGAAGCGCGTCAATGTCGAGCCCGGAATCCGTTTCATCCAAAATAGCCAAACGCGGTTCCAACAACGCCATTTGCAACACTTCGGCTTTTTTCTTTTCTCCACCGGAAAACCCTTCATTCGTATTCCGATTCATGAACGCACGCCCCAGTCCGACTAAATCCATTTTTTCCTGAAGCAATTTCTTGAATTTATAGAGCGGCATTGCCTGAAATTTTTTATTTTGTGCTTTATTTACGGCGTTATAAGAGGCCCGCAAAAATGAAACCATATTCACCCCGGGAATTTCTTTGGGATATTGAAAAGCCAAAAACAAACCGGCCCCCGCTCGCTCATTCGGATCCATTTTCAAAAGATCTTTCCCGTTAAACCTCACTTTCCCCTTCGTCACCTTGTACTTGGGATGCCCCATAAGAGTAGCCGAAAGCGTACTTTTTCCGGACCCGTTCGGGCCCATAATTGCATGCACCTCGCCCGGCTTAATCTCAAGCGAAAGCCCATGCACAATTTCCTTATCCGGCGCAGAAATGAATAAATTTTGTATATCCAAAAGCATTGTGTCAACAGATTACAGGCTAGACGGGAAGGAATCAATAAAGAACATATTTTTAAAAATAATATTGATTTATGGGAAGGGACCAGGCAAGATGGAGCCATCTATAACTAAACACACTATGGCGGCAACAAGAGAGGCGGCTGAACCAAGAACTCTAGAGGAAACCCTCGAAGGACAGGAAGTGATTTCTCGGCCTGGACATACGTTTGCTCCTGCCGATGCCGAATATTTTAGGAGCATTAGGGCCAGAGTGGATACCGCTATGGTGATAGAAGAAGATCCTTCTTCAAAGTAATTGCAAAAGATAAGCGTTCCTTCTACACTAGCCCCAGCCTCAAGCTGGGGCTTTTCAAACACGCGGGTCCGTAGCTCAGTTGGTCAGAGCAGGAGGCTCATAACTTCTTGGTCGCTGGTTCAAGTCCAGCCGGACCCACCACATTGCACGCAGTGCAGCCTATAAAAAGCATAAAAAGTTTGCTAACAAACTAGTTTTAATATATACTTAAACTACTTAATAAATAGTTTATGGCCAGCCAAGTTTCTTTCACAGCAGATGAGGAGTTGAAAAACCTAGCCTTAGAAAAAGCTAAAAGCCAAGGTATTACCCTTAAAGCATTCCTAACGTATGCGATGAAGGGTTTTGTGGATGGAAAAATCTCACTGAGTATTGATACTTCCGATCAAGAACCTGAAGTAGAAGAACTTTTCTTTGAAGATGAGAAGCTCAATGCGGCAGCGACTAAATTAGCTAAACTATTGAGTTGATGCTTCTTCTTACAAAATACATTGCAAAGCACGAGCTGGCTCCTTTGAACCGCTTTATCGATTTGCGAGATATTTTGGATGGTGCGGAAAAAACATTGAAAGGGTTAGCTACTGAAGTAAAAGCGCCCTCAAATGCACGAGGTTTTCACTTCTTCAAAGTACGAGTAGGGAAGAGGAATGGAGCTAGAATGATTGTTTTCCTCGTCACGGAAACCCAAAAAGTGGTGCCAGTACTCATCCGTCTAAAGAAGGATAAAATTTTTGGAATGAATATGGCCATGAACAACGAGAAAGTGCTTGATCAATTGACGAAAAATGTCTACCGAATCCTTGATGACATAGAAGCTGAGGAATACGAAGAGTTTCCGTTCAAGAAGAACTAAGGCCTATTCGAAGAATAATCAAAAATGCAGTAGAGGGGCGAGCGTGACCACACTGCACGAAGTGCAGCCTAAAAAAGAAAGTACAAAAAGTCGGAAAAGTGTAAAAACTTAAAGGTACTTATAAACCTTGTTCTAATCCACTGACGTAGTTCCCCGGGCGTAAGCCAGAGAGATGTAGTGGATGCCAGCATCTTCCACTTGGTTTGGCCGACCAAATACCGTCGTAAAATTTTCAACGAGGGCGTGTTGGCGTACTTGCAGGAGGTGATGTAGGATCTTTCGAAGCACTATCCGGAACTCATTGTAAAAGAGATCAACACCGATTTAGACCATGTACACATTTTCATAAACTACTGTTGCTTGCTTGATGTGAATACCCAATACTCAATCACACCAATGACAGCGAAGGCCACTACCCAGTACCACAATGTCTTACTTGCTCTTATTGAAACATTCAAAAAACGCCGCATCCATATTGAGGATGGGCGAATTTTGGAGAGCTGAGAATCTCAGCGCTACTTTACTCAATCACTCCTTCCAGCTCCATGCTCTCTAAGAAAGCATCGATCATCTTTGCCGCTTCCGCTCGGTTCACGGAATCGTCGGGTCTGAAGATTTCACCTTCGCCATTATCACCGTTGATTACGCCAAGTTCTTGAGCATAGGCTACCGCATCATAGTACTCATAGTTTTCAGTGACGTCCTTGAATGACGTATCCACATCTTCCGGAATAGTTACACCCATGGCTTCAAATAAACTTTGGATGACCTCTCCTCTTGTTGCGTAATCGTTCGGATCTTGAGTGATGTCTTCAGCTAAAGCCATGCCCAAATCCTCAGCTTTATCAAAGTATCCGGCGCTCCAGTGATCTTGAGCGTATGGATTGTAAGAGGTCCCTGTTCCCTTATCTTCCCCGGCGCTTTCAAGAGACATCTTCAGAATTTCACCAACCGTAACATTATCCGATGGGCCGAAATAGCCCGTAAGATTACCTTGATCGTCTTTATACCCGCCGATAATGCCCTCTTCTTTAACGTCCATTACATAAGACATGAACCATTGATCGTCATCCGTATCCATGAATGGGATCAATCCGTCGGTATATTTTTCTTCCCTTGCGTCTGTTTTAAGGTCTTCTATCTCATCGTCATAGTCGGCCAAGACATCTTTCATCTCTTCATCGCTGGCGCCCTTGGAGTTCAAGCCATCGACGACGGTGTAAATCTCACCCTGCAATGCGACGATTTCATCCACGCTATCTCCATAGAAGTTATACCCCGCAATTTTTTCTGTCATGCTTCTGAGTTCGGATTCCAATGAAGCAATATCTCCCATCAATGAAGCGATCTTGCTATCGAGTTCAGCCAAAACAGCCATTTTATCTTCGATCATCGTGTTCAATGTCTCTTCATCCATGTATGCGATTGAAGCGTTATCGAAGAATCCAACATCACCGAATTGTTCACTATAAGTCATGAAATCCTCCAATTGGGTTGAATTAACATTTGCAAGTAACATTGCGATTACCTGTTCCAAAACATTTTGCGGAATGTTTGAAAGCAGCTCCAGCAATGCATCCGGGTCGTTCACATCGATCGAATTGACGTAAGCATCCTTGTCGTACTGGCCAAAATCAATGCCAAGTTTGGAAAATTCTTTCTCGGCTTTTTTACCGACTTCATCAAGTTCTTTGAATAAATCTTCCATTTCCTCTCCGTCTTCCGCGACTTCAAGTTTATCAAGCAAATCTTCAGCTTCTTCAAGCAGAACTTTTGCTTTTTCTACATCTTTACCTTCAGCTTCGAGTGCATCCAATTCCTCGGAAATCCAAGCAATATCTTCTCTTATCATAGCGAGCTCTTCATCTCTGAAGTTATCCATCTCTTTTTCTTTTACCAGATCCCAAGCGTCTTCCATGGAATCCCACATGTCTTTTTCTTCATCCATCAAATCTCTCAAGTCGTCCGTATAATCTCTAACATCATCAATCGCTCGCCAAGTGTCTTCGCCGGCAGCTATTTCGGCCTCGGCCGTCTCTATCATTGAATCCAATTCCCCGCCACTCTCGAGAGCGGACTTAATTGTAGAAATAGCTTCCTCCGCAGTCGCAACCGCAGCCTCGAATTCTCCCCCAATTTCTTCAACCGTCATACCTGTTTCCGCTTCTATTCGTGTGGATTCGATCAAGAAATCATAGAAATTTGCCAATCTCCCCCACATTTCCGCTTTTGTTCTATATATATCTCGCCAATCGTTAACCCCAGACACCCCTTGAGCATCCCAAAATTCGCTGGAATCTCCCGTGCCTGCGTTTACATAATTTTCATAAGCTTCTTCCATAGTGGCTTTGGAATCCTCGGCACTCGTCAAAAGCGCATCAAATTCCGGCAGCAATTCCTCAATCGCATCGGAAGCGGTTTCAGTATAGGCGATTGCTTCTTCATATATGGATGACACTACAATGGTGTCATCTTCTTCAGCCCATTCCTCCATATTCTCCAAATCTTCCTGCCATCTTTCGGCCCTATCCAATAAATCTTCCATCCATTCTTCAGCCTCCTCTTTCGCATCACTTATGTCTTCAGACCAGTCCGCAGCTTCTTCAAGCATTTCAGCCATGTTTTCCAAATCTTCTTCGGATTGTTCCGAATCCTGTTGCCAGTCAGAGTCATCACCATCGTCACCACTATCATCATAGTCACTATTGTCACCATAATCATCGCCACTGTAATCATCCGTATCTTCGCAAGTATACGTCTCACCTACTTGGACACATCTGCCATCGCAAACGCCGCAGCCTTGAGTGCTGTCATCAGTGCCATCATCTGCATCATAAGATCCATCACAAGTGTAAACACCCGCATCATCGTAATAACAATTTTCCTCTGAGGCTAGCCAAGCGAATAAATTGTTAAATACATTTGCCTGCATTGCGCGGCCCACGCCAAAGAGAGAAGAAACTGACAGTATGCCAATCAACACGCCTAACATCACTCTTTTGAGTGAGAACTCATACTTTTTGGTTTTCATTTCTATTTGGGTTAAGGGTAAAAATGAAAGCATCATGCCACTATAGCACAATTTTGTAGACAGGGCAAGCTCTCCATATGCGTAATTCCCCATTTTAGAGACTGAGGGGGTGAGAATGGGTTAAGCAGCGCGGAGGATTCAAGTTGCTCGGCGAACAAAGACTTGCCATTTTTCTGCCAGCGGATCACCTCTTCAGTAACACTCTGCAGGGTGAACTCTTTTAGATTTTGCTTCAGTGAAAAGAGGGATAAGGAGGCCAGAAATGTATTAAGCTAGTGAAACTCGCATCACAATCAAAAATGCAGTAGAGGGACCAGTGTGACCATCCATGGTTTCCACTGAACTACCCGCGTGCTATTAATGCAAATCTAAAGAAATAGGCATCAATCGACTCCAGCGTTGTTTGATATTGGTTCTCACCAAAATAAATATCACAAAGCACTTCGCGCACACGTGCGATTTCTTTATATCCACTGTGCCAACGAGGGTCAGCGAGGGTCAAATCAATGAGTTCCAAAGCTCGGTCAAAAGCAGCATCAAACCGAACTTTATCACGATTTTGCCACGATATTAAACGATGTATCTCACTCCCAATATTTGCCATTTGTTCGGCAAGTGTCAGGGTAAACCATCTTCCATTAGCCAATTCAGTGTGGATCATACCTCAACGAGCTTGTTTACGATTACAATGATTTTTTCTCGGATACTCAAATCTTGAACGTCACGCGAACGATTGTTTTGTCGAGGACGAATATTTATCATTGAATCAAATTCAACTCTTTCATCCAAAGGTAAACTCGTGTAGATATTTATTCCCCAGAGATTTTCTTGTTTCGAGCCTCGTTCAAGTAAAAATGCTTCTTCGTCAGCATGAAGTTCACCCCCGATCACCATGGTTTCCAGCTCAACGTCTACCACTGCTTTGACCATGTCCCCAAATCTTTCTTTTGCAATGTCTGAAAGCTCTTGTTTGCTGATTTTTTTATCTATAAACTTCATAATGAAAGTTTATAGGAATTGTCACTGTTTAACAAACACTTTCGCAAAACAATCAAAAACATGCTGATAGGATTCCTTGTGGTGAGGCCCATCATGCGCATTGAAAATACTGCATCATTACGGGCCCGTAGCTCAGCTGGTTAGAGCGCTTCCATGGCATGGAAGAGGTCGTCGGTTCGAATCCGATCGGGTCCACCAT
>JBAZQU010000063.1:0-2792 GCA_041645035.1 Candidatus Altimarinota bacterium
TTCAGCAGTTCAGTGAGGTCGGCCTCATAAGTACTGGTGAGGTTTGAGCTGGTATAAGTGATGAACTGGATGGTTCCTGCCGGTCCGGAGTAGTAATAACCGTAATATTCAAAAGCGACGCCATAAGCGGTTCCGTCGATTTTCATGACTTCCATAGGGATTCCATTCACGGTTCGACCTTTTTCAAACACTACTGTGGCATCGTCTGCAATAGATTGAGCGTTGGCCAGGGCAATCTCCTTTAGGGAAGCCGCGTCAACTTCTATACGTTCAGCAATAATTAAGGCGTAAACGTCACCATCCACGTGTTCAAATTCATATTCCGCATCTCCGCTGCTGGCTCCGGCAGTCATTTTCCACTTGGAAGTGTCATAATTAACGGTATATTCGACGCCGACACCGGAAACGCTACTCTCCGTTGCCGCAGTAACATTAACAACGCTTTCGGTGTAATCACCCGTAGCGCTTTCAGTGGGGGTATCGTTAACTGAACTACAAGCGGAAAAAAGCAGTACTGCAGCTAAAAAAGGTACAAAGAGACGAATTTTCATGTGGTGTGGTTAGTCGCCGCCAGCTTACCACTCCTTACGGATTTATGAAACGAAGGACTTTGACTGAACGACAAAAATGTGGTTGAATGGCCCCTATGGCCCAAGATTGGAAATATAAATACATCTCTCTGTTTATTGTCCTCATCGCCTTTGTGGACGGGATACTCGTGGCTCAGCAATTCCAAGGGAAAGGGGAGGTCAGCCTGGTGGATGCGGTAGTCTTGGAAGACAAGTTTGAACAAAAAATGAGTTCAACTGTTGAGCCGGAATTTACAGATCAAAACGTTCCTTTTGTTTCGCAAGCGCCCTATGGCGTTTGGGTAGACCCCTGGGCCTCCTTTGCGGAAGAAGCTTGCGCTTACATGAGCTATTTATGGGCGAACAATCAGGAAGCACAATCCTTGGAAATAACAGGTCAAGCCCTACTCGCTTTAAGGGATTGGGAAACCACGAATTTGGGAACTTATAAGGATACAGACCTTACTCAAACTCTGCGTCTTTTGACAGAATTTTATCCGCTTCACGCGGAACTTTCTTACGACGTCACGCGTGAAAACCTATTGGCTCAACTCGACCAAGGTAAAATCCTCATTTTGCCGGTTCAGAATCTGGAAAATCCTCATTACGGAAAGCCCGGACCGGTTTTCCACATGCTGGTGGTTTACGGTTACGAAGGAGAGGAATTCATTACAAATGATCCGGGGACTATGCGTGGGGAAGCCTATCACTACGATATTCAAAAAATCCTGGAAGCCGCCCGAGATCTAAATGGTGAGGTTCGGATGCTCGTCCTCGGCAGAGCCGAGTAGTTCCTGTTTTAAGCTTTCAATCCTGCCAAAGTGTGGGCGAGGAGGGATTTTCGTCTGGCCGCGGTGTTCTTTTCAAGAATTCTCTTTTTAGTAGCGGTGTCGATAAGCTTGTAGGTAGGAGTCAAAAGCTTCTCCGCTTCCGCTTTCTTCCCAGCCTTAGCCGCATCATTGAAAGCCCGAAGAGCCTTATGAAGCGCAGTACGGGTCAAATAATTACGATCGCGTTTTACGAGGGATTGTTTTGCTGCCTTCTTGGCTGATTTGATGATCGGCATATCTAAACTTGGAGATTTAAAAATTTGCCCGTAAAATATAGGGGTGAAGCCTCCTAATGTCAAAGGAAAATGAAAATAAAGCTTATCCTCGCCTCTCGAAGCCCACGCCGTCACGAGCTTTTAAAGTCGATCGGACTCGATTTTCAGGTTGATCCCGCCACCACTTTTAAGGAAATAAACTCCAAGACCAGACCGGCTCACGAGCTGGTAGTCGCCAACGCGGAAGGGAAGGCGGAGGAAGTGGCACAACGTCATCCCGGTGAATTGGTTTTAGGGGTGGACACGGTGGGAGCTTTCCAGGATCACGTGCTCGAAAAACCAAAAGACAAAGAAGACGCCTTCCGCATGCTAAAAATGCTCCAGGGCCAAACTCACGAAGTACTTACGGGCCTCTGCCTCACGAATGGTCACAAGAAAATTACGCACGTTGAGTCCACGCACATTACTTTTCTCCCGCTCAGCGATGAAGAAATTCGCTGGTATATTAAAACAGGCGAACCCATGGACAAAGCTGCTTCGTACGCCGCGCAAGGAATCGGCGCGCTCTTCATCCAAAAAATTGAAGGAGACTATTTCAATGTGGTCGGCCTTCCCCTGCATCGCCTTAACCTCATGCTCAAGGAGTTTGACATTCACCTCCTCACCGACTAGAGTAAAAGTAATCTTTAACTCACCCACGCCATGGGAAAAAAAGCAGGTAGAATCGCACTCGGTCTCGGACTTCTTACCGGAGCTATAACGGGACTTTTATTCGCGCCCGAAGAAGGAAAAACGCTTCGTCAAAAAATAGCCAAAGGAGACACCAAAGGTCTTTTAAAAGATCTTGAAAGTATGGGAGAGGAAATGAAAAATATGGTAATGGATTTTGCCCAAAGTCCCACGGTACAAGATGCTTTAGACAATGCCAAAAATAAGGCTGCTGACGTTGCCAACATTAAGCGTGCGGAACTTGATAAAATGCTTCACAGGGCTAATGTTAAGGCCGAACAATTCAAGAAAACGGTGGCCAAATATGTGAGAGAACAGAAGGCGGTTTTGGACGAGCGTTTAGCCAAGAAGCATGTGAAGAAGGCCAGCAAGAAAAAAACTCCCGTCAAGAAAGCACTCAAGAAAAAGGGGAAATAGAGGTTTTGAATTGGCGGGAGTGGACAATCTAA
>JBAZQU010000050.1:0-4777 GCA_041645035.1 Candidatus Altimarinota bacterium
ACAATCTCCACCCGCAGTCACCGTATATCCATCGAGGTCGGCGTCAGGGTCGACAACAGTTCCAGAATCCATGTCCAAGACGATGTGAGTCTCCCCATCTGTTAAAGTCGCGAATCTGTTATAGTCCGAAGATGCATCAGCATCTTTCCAAGAACGAGGCTCACCGGTAACTCCGGTAAGAGTGCTCTCAGTTACTGAAGCAGATCCGGGATAAGCGTTATCATATTTGTATACTTGACCGGTAAGGAAGTCCTTTGCCGCAAAAACCTGACGCGTATCCGGGTTCACCACAAGAGTTACGAGGTCATCCGTGGGATGCACATAATACTCGGTAGGATCAGCACCTTCGAATTGCTCAAAAGCTCCAATATCACCTCCATTCCATTCAGGGCCGAAAGCTCTTCCATTGTAGAGGTTCCCAGTATAGACCTCTGAACCATCCAGATAGGTGATTCTAGAAATTGTCCCAGCGTTAAGATACCCATTCACTACGAAGCCATCACCACCAAGGTTTTGGAACTTAATTTGATCTAGAGTAGGGTCAACGTCTGCAACACAAGTATTCTGCATGTCGATAGAGCTATCATAGGCTTCAACCAAAGTATCCAGATCCTCAGAATAAGTACCCGAACCATCATCAACCTGATTTACCCATTGGCTGGCAACGGAATCATAGATATTTCTTACATGCACTCCATTCGGATCACCTCCAAAACACCAGATATATTCACCATCCGCATTCGCATTATTTTCAGTTCCCTGGTCCTGCCAGTCTTCGGCGGCATGCGCTTGAGGCATCAGAGTATTCATAACTTCCTCTCTAACGTCAGCATTAGCCATGGAAGCAATAAAAGCCAAACCGGCAGCCTGAGAAACCGTGACCTTAGAGGCTAAACGGGATAGGAATCCATCCGATTCTGATTGGGGTATTCTCGGACTCATATAGCTTGATAAAAATCCAACCTAATCATACGTCATACCTGTAAAAAGTCAAGTCACTTTAGTTGGACAAGGTGTAGACATTGGTACTTTCCTCTGTTGTAGAACGAGTAACGACGAAAGGATAATAAAAAATGCCATTTTGCCCCTGATGGTAGCCCTCGCCCATGATTACCGCTTTCGTATCTCCAAAAGGAGAAGTGGACTCAGTGGACAGTTGCCACTCAAGATAAGGGATGGAGCTACCACTACTGTCTATCAAAGGCGTTACGATATTCATCTGCATAGTCAGACTTTCAATATCCAGAGCTGTGCACGTGTTATAGATATCCGGGTTGCTTGAGCTGCTGATCTCAAGAACAACAGAGTCAGAGGCTGAATTGATTAAATCCTCGTAGACTTCGGTGTTATCAGTCCATCTTTCGTATCTACTAGTTCGGGTGTTATATTTATTATCATCATCCGGCACGACGCTCACAGTCGTTCCATCTGTTGTTTCACCGATGAGCTGCCAAAAAACCACGGAATTATCTTGTTCCAAAGAGCCATCGCCGCTGTCCAGTTCAAATCTTGCGGTACAGTCGGCTTCATCGGGTTGGCCTTCCGTGTCTGAGCAAGGGGTTCTTACTTTGAGGTAAAGGGAAGTGAGTCCCAGGTCGCTCGGTGTTAAAATTCCGCCGAATTCATCGTCCGTGTAGAGAGGTATTGTTACGCTTTCGCCGTACAGAAGTTTGTTCCAGTTGCAGGGGTGGTCGACGGAGAGGTCGTCGTCCTGGATGGAGCAATCGCCTAAGGAGGCGGCGGAGCCGGTGCCGGGGATGGGGGTGTAGAAGGTGCCGTCGGTGGCGGTGTCATTCGTTTGTGCGCTCGAATAAACAGTGTAATCCGCCCAGGTTTCGTAGGTGCCGTCGCCGTCTTCATCCAATTGGAAAGCGTCTTCGGTGAGGTCGACGGAATAGCCGGCGTTGTAGTCCTTCATCATCAAAATAGCCTGTTCGGCGGCGGATTCAGCGGCCAGTTTGGTAACTGCGCCGCCCTCCATTTCGCGGTAGAAAACCAGCTTTTCATTTACATGCTCAACGGTTGAAGTAGCAATGATCATGAGCACCGTCATGATGAGGAAGGCAAAAATGAGGGAGTAGGCGGGTTTACTCATTGATTGTTTGGTATTGAAAATACCTATTTGAAAGAACCACCTCATAGTCCGCTTGCAAATTTCCGTAGGCCTGGTTGAGTAGCCAATAGCTTACCGTCATCACCAAAAAACCGATGGCGAAACTCCAAAATACCAGTTTTTGACTAAGACTAACGGCGGACTGCGAATTCGTGGGGGGGGGTCTCATAGAGGCGTGGTGGGAAAGCTTGAAGAAAATATACAGGCATGGAGAACAACTCACAAGAAATGTGTAACCCCACTTTTTTTGGGCTGAATGGGTGCTTTAGGTTTTACCGATTCAATCTTCAAGGTAATGATTCGGTAAATTGAATCGAGGATGTTTTCGTCGTTGAATGTTAGCTTCGTTTTTTTCTTTAAAATCTTTTTAAGAAATCGGACCACCTCAATTGCATATAAATTTTTACTTAATTGAGTGGGGCATAAAACTTCAAAACGTTTCCAAAAATTTTCGAGTTCGGACCTTAGAACACTTTTCTTTGTCAAATAAATTAAAAACTCGGGCGCTTTTTTGAAATCTTCCGGATTGGATAAGTCGAAACTAAAGACCTTTTGACTTTCAATTGGTTTAGAGAAAATGACCTTATATACGTCCACTTCTTTCCCATTCGTTAAAATAATCCAATCAATTCCTTCGTTTGCCGCATAGTTTACACTCTGTCTCAAATGTCTGTCGTTTAGATCCAGTTGCATCGCTTTTACTTCGACAACAAAGTGTTTCTTCCTGGCTAATTGAATCACATAGTCCGCGTATTCTCCACGAATTCTGTATTCTGTTTTTATTTCATCCAATTCCTTGTAGCCTAAAACGTCCGTCAAAAAGACGTTCACCATTAGCCGTGTCGCTGATTCATCCAAGTCTTCATACTGTTTTTTTAAATAACGTTTCTTATAAACCCTCAACTTTTGTTCCAAAGCTTTAATTTGCAGTTCTGTTGCCATAGAAGAGGATTAGATGCTGAGACTATATTCCCCCTAAGAGCCTCCACTCAAGTAAATTACTAAAGTGCATTAAAATAATTCTCCAAAAGTATTTGCGCCGACCGACTGTCCACCACTTTCATTTTTGGGGCAAAGGCTTCCATGGTGGAAAATCGTTCGTCTATTTTTTGAACCGGGAGGCTAAAGGTCGCCTCGATTTGTTCAATTTGTTTTTGTACTTTTTCCGTTTGAGGGCTTCGTTCTCCACTGAGGAGCAAAGGCAGACCGACTAAAATTCCTACAATCTCTTCCCCCGCCAGCAGATTTTTGAGTTGTGCCAAAAGTTCTTCCGTGGAACTATGTTCCAATTCATCGCGCAAAAAAGCCACCACTTGGTCTTTGTCCGAAACGGCCACGCCGGTACGACGAGTCCCCAGATCGAGAGCGAGAATTTTTCCTTTATTCGGCAATGACATTTACTTGAAAGTTGGCGGAGATTTCTTTGTAAAGCTTAACGGAAATCGGATAAACACCCAGAGCCTTAATGGCTTCTTTAAGCTTTATTTGCTTTTCCGGAATTTCCACATTGAGGTCGCGTTTCATAGCGGCTGCAATGTCCTTTTCGTGCAGAGAGGCATAAAGCTTACCAGTTTCGCCGGCCTTAGCTTGAAGGGTCACGGTTTTCCCGTCCACTTTTGCCTTCACGGAAAGTGCGCTTTCTTTCATAGTCTCTAACTTTTCCGTTGCCTTACTTTGCTGCGCACGAATGTGACTTACTTGAGAGTCGGTTGCAGGCATGGCGAGCTTCCGAGGGGCCAAAAAGTTTTGGTAGTAGCCGGTAGAAACTTCTTTAATTTCTCCCTTTTGACCAAGATTGCGGACGTGAGTGAGTAAAACAACTTTCATATTGCGTTTAGTTAAGGTTCCAGAGGTAAATATTTGAGAAGCGGTCCTTAGGTAGCAGAAGTTTGGTGAACTTTACGCCCGTTACCTTGGTGTCCACGACGTAGTAGTAACTCGGAGTATAAAGGAAAACTGCCGGTACGTCGGCGGTAATGGTTCCGGCCAGCTCTTGTAAGAGAGTCTGCTTCTCTTCGGCATCAAAAGTCCCACGAATGCTTTCAATTAAGAAATCGGCTTCAGGATTTTGATAATTTGAAAGGTTGAGTCCCGTTTCGCTTACTTGGCTGGAATGCCAAAAAGCAAAAGTATCCAAATTGTAGCCCAGGCTTTGACCGTAAAGCAGCATGTCGTAATCACGGGTTCGAATTTTTTCTTCCAATTCCTCGGCATTGTAAGCTTCTATTTTCACGTCCACCCCCACGGCTTTAAGCTGTTGGGCGATGAGGTCCGCAGTAATTTGACTCACTTCTTCTTGAGGTATGTTGTCCGTGGAGAAGTCACGACGAAGCAGCGTTAGGCTTAAAGGTGTGCCATCCTCTGCGGTACGGACGGTTGCCCCTTCTGCAAGCTTCCAACCGGAATCGAAGAGCGCGCCTTGGGCCTCATTCAAATCCGTGCTGTAGAGCCATTCTTCCTGATTGAGTTCCAGCAACGGCGTATCGATGCGGACACGGTAATCAATGGCCGCTAGAATTTCCTCCTTATCAATAGCTTTGGACATTCCCAGGCGTTCCAACTTCTCGTCCAAGAAAACGGAGTCCGTGTTGAAGAAGAGGGCGGTGTATTGAGGAAGCTCGTACTGATAGGTCACGAGATTTTTGAGATCCATTTCATCGAGCA
>JBAZQU010000051.1:0-4769 GCA_041645035.1 Candidatus Altimarinota bacterium
TTTTCTTCGCTGATAACTTGAAAATTTTGGACATTTAATTGAGAGTTTGATCCTGGCTCAGGATGAACGCTGGCGGCGTGGATAAGGCATGCAAGTCGAACGGTCCGCCCAAGTTTTCCGCAAGGAAAATTTTGGCGGATAGTGGCGAACGAGTTAGTAACACCCTGGTTACCTACCCCAAAGTCGGGCATAACCAGCCGAAAGGCTGGCTAATTCCCGATGGTCCCTGAAGACGAAAGTCTGAAGGGTAAAGTCGCAAGACGCTTTGGGAGGGGCCTAGGTCCTATCAGCTTGTTGGTGAGGTAATAGCTCACCAAGGCTATGACGGGTAGGGGTGCTGAGAGGCAGTCCCCCAACGACGAGACTGAGACACGGCTCGTACACCTACGGGTGGCAGCAGTCGAGAATATTCCACAATGGGCGAAAGCCTGATGGAGCGACGCCGCATGCAGGAAGAAGGTCTTCGGATTGTAAACTGCTTTTAGCTGGGAGGAAGCTCCGACTTCGGTCGGAGTTGACAGTACCAGCTGAATAAGAGCTTGCTAACCTCGTGCCAGCAGCCGCGGTAATACGAGGGGCTCAAGCGTTATCCGGATTTATTGGGCGTAAAGGGCGCGTAGGGGGTTTGGTGCGTCCGTTGTAAAATCCCACCGCTCAACGGTGGAAGCGCAATGGATACGACCTGACTAGAGGATGTTAGAGGTAGATGGAACGCACGGTGTAGGGGTGAAATCCGTTGATATCGTGCGGAACACCAAAGGCGAAGGCATTCTACTAAGGCACTCCTGACCTTGAGGCGCGAAAGCGTGGGGAGCAAAAAGGATTAGATAAATCCCGTTCCGGCTCCATAAAACGGAACAAAGGGTGTCCCTTTCGACGGTGACGTCGGAATGCGTATCTAGCTGTATCGGGGAACTCCACTCTGTCGAGTGGACAATCCCGAGGGAAGCAAGCGTGCCCGGCACGTATTTGCCCCGTAGAGACTATGTAAATTTAGATGATAGAAAATGATTAAATCATTTTTGTCTAACAAATGTAAAGAGGTTATTTTAGGTTCTTTATTGGGAGATGGATCATTAAAGATTCAAGACCAATATAAGAATGCTCGTTTTTCTTTTCGTCATTCCGCTCAACAAAGTGAATATTTCTTTTGGAAGATGAATCAACTGAAAGAAATTTCTAGCGAGAAGTGTTGGTGGAAACAAGAGAAAAATAATTTAGGCGGAGCAATGCTTCGTTATCAAAGTATTGCAACGGATGCATTAACAGATCTACACAAACTAACCCATAAAAATAACCAAATAGTTATTCGGCGTAAGTGGTTAAATAAACTAACCCCTTTGTCGTTAGCTGTATGGTGGTTAGATGACGGCTCGTTAATTACCAATAGTCGTCGCGGCGTGATCTGCACCGATCCATTTTCTTATAGTGAACAAAAATTATTAGCCCGTTATCTTTTAAAGGTATGGGGCATCAAAGTTCACATAGGGAAAATAAGACGAGAGTATAATGGCCGAATCAAAGAATACTATCGTTTGTGGATCCGCTCGAGCGAAGAATTGATGAAATTACTGCGGCTTATTTTGCCTCATGTAAAAATAGATTCAATGTTGCCTAAAGTATTGCTTCTTTATAAGAATTCTAATTTACAACAACGCTGGATCTCTGAAGTTAGCTTATTGACTGGATTTTCGGAAAAAGAAATTCAGAAATACGTTAATGAGAAAAAATTAAAATGGAAAAACTTCAGAGAATGATATAGTCCGATCCTCCGAGCAATCGGAGCAATTACAATTTTGCCAAACAAAATTGTTTGACCCTTGTAGTCCACGCCCTAAACGATGTCTACTAGCTGTTTCGAGTATCGACCCTCGGAGTGGCGTAGCTAACGCATTAAGTAGACCGCCTGGGAAGTACGGTCGCAAGACTAAAACTCAAAGGAATAGACGGGGACCCGCACAAGCGGTGGAGCATGTGGTTTAATTCGACGACAAACGAGGAACCTTACCAGGGCTTGAAATTCTGATGAAAACCGTCCGAAAGGATGGTCCTCCCTTAAAACGACATCAGGACAGGTGATGCACGGTCGTCGTCAGCTCGTGGCGTGATCCAAATTTCGCGCCTTGATTAAGTAATTAATCAAGCAAACTTGGCTCATATTGGTGAACGTTATTTGTTATAATTAACTAACACCAAGGGAAGCTGGAATTATGCCTATATTTACCGCAAGGAAAAACTGTAAGCTCTTCGTAACTGATCGCCAGTATGAAATTCTTATTGGTTCAATACTAGGAGATGCTTATATAAGTCCGTTGGGAAAGATTCAATTTGAACAGAGTTTAAGTCAAATTGATTATTTGAAGTGGAAATTTAAGGAATTATCTGAAATTTCTTATCAAAATATTTCCTATGCTGAACGAATAAAAAACAATAAAAAAACTTATTCGTGCAGATTTTGGACTAAGCAATACTTCAGACCATTAAGAATAGAAAGAAATTAGTTATGAATAAAAAAGAGACTGAAAAGTTTATGGCAATAATCAAAGATTATTTGCTTCCTTGTATGGCATATAAATTCTTAGCCCCTTAACGACTAAAGTTGAAAAACTTTGATGGAATTTCTAAAAGTTCCATAAAACGCCGAGCTTCCGATTAAAATCGGAAGGTGGTATAGTCTAAATCTTTATTGATTGGAGCTGTTCCCTTAAGTGGGGTAACGAGCGCAACCCCTATTGCCTGTTATAAGTGTCAGGCGAGACTGCCGTGTATTTCACGGAGGAAGGCGGGGATGACGTCAGATCAGCGTGTCCTTTTGATGCCCTGGGCTACACACATGCTACAATGGCCGAGACAATGGGTTGCCAAGCCGAGAGGCGGAGCTAATCCCACCAAATTCGGCCCCAGTTCGGATTGAGGGCTGCAACTCGCCCTCATGAAGCCGGAATCGCTAGTAATCGTGAATCAGCTATGTCACGGTGAATACGTTCTCGGGTCCTGTACTCACCGCCCGTCACACCAAGGGAGTTGGGAGCGGATAGAGTCTCACTTCGTGGGATGAGTCCGAACTCAATGACAGGGGTGAAGTCGTAACAAGGCACGCGTAGCGGAAGCTGTGCGTGGAATAATTAAATTTAAAATTGATCGACGTCCTTCGTCGCTAAAGCTATGAAGGACATAGGTGTTAGTCGTGGAGCCTTAAGTCACGACTCTCTGGCATAAAGTCAGAGTATTGGGGCAACCAAAAAAGTTCTAACTAAAAATCCGGCCGCTGGCTGGATTTTTAGTTGATTATCTGATAAATTATACTTAATACGACGCAAAAGAGTTAAATTAAATATTTTAAAAAAATGGCCGAAAAAAAGAAACAAATATTACTCATAGAAGACGAACCGTTTTTGTCTTCGCTTTTAAAAAATCGTCTCCAAAAGGAAAATTTTGAAGTGCTGGTGGCAAAAGACGGCGAGGAGGCCATAAAAATTTTGAAAACTTCCGAACCTAGCCTTATTCTTTTAGACATAATACTTCCTAAGAAATCTGGATTTGAAGTTATGGAAGATATAAAAACCGACCCGGAACTAAACGACAAAACAGAAATTCCGGTTATTATTATTTCCAACTTAAGCCAGCCGGAAGATATCCAAAAAAGCAAACAACTTGGAGCAATAGAATATTTTGTCAAAGCAAAAACCTCAATTGACGATCTGGTGGCAAAAGTAAAAAACTTCGCGAAATAAACCCCACACATGCCTTATTGTGTGCGGTGTAAAAATCCTCCCGAGCGGGAGGATTTTTATTGGTGGTCTATTCTTAAGGTAGTTCGGACGCATTTCGCCGCCTGCGGCGGTTTGGCCAAAAATTCCGAACAGAAATCCTGAACTTTGACAATTTCAAATTTTTCTTTGGCGGCATTTTTTATACCTAGTTTAGCATAAATACACGTGTTGAAAATAGCAAAACCCGTCGAATAACGGGCTTTGCTGCATTGAGTCATCGCGACGTCCTGGCGCGGTTGAGTTACGGCTGCACGGCGCTATACGCATTTACCAACCCCCACCCAGAGAGGTTGTCAAATCCTGTGTTTCCCAAGTCAACGGCGCGATCTTGAAGTTTCTTCTGCACTTCATCCGGATCCCACTTCCCATTGAGATTGACGTCATACCCGCCGACTGGCGTATTCAAGACGAGAGCAGCGGAGCCGGCAACATGCGGAGCAGCCATGGAAGTTCCGGAAAGCGTCGCGTAGCCGGTTCCTTTGTAGGTTGAGTAGATGGAAACTCCTGGCGCGGCAAGATCAATTTCCGGGCCGCGGCTAGACCAGCTTGCGATTACATTATTCCGGTCAGTGGCCGAAACTGCAATCGCTTCAGAATAGGCGGCAGGATAAATTACTGAACCACCCGAATTGCCGGCGGCTGCGACTACCACAACGCCGGCATTTTTTGCAGCAATAACGGCATCGTGGAATGACTGAATATTTGAACCGGTGCCCAGACTCATGTTGATTACTTGCATACCATTGGCCATCGCCCACTGAATTCCCTCAATCACGTCGGAAAGATACCCGGAGCCGGCCGCGTTTAACACTTTGACCGCGTAGAGATCCGCTGCCGGCCCGACGCCGACAACGCCGCTGGTGTTGTTGCGCGCCGCGACAATACCGGCGACATGCGAGCCATGTCCATTATCATCATTCCAGCTTTTGAAGGGATTGATAGTGTTCACCCCGCCTTTTACATTCGCCAGAAGATCAGGATGTTTGTTGGAAATAC
>JBAZQU010000053.1:0-4433 GCA_041645035.1 Candidatus Altimarinota bacterium
GAGTAGTCGAAGTTGCTGATAACGTCCGTAAGCGTGGAGACTCCACGAGTGACGGATTCCAAGGCGCCGGCGGCGTTATAAGTGTAATTCACCGTGAGCGTGGGTGAAGTGATTACCTTGGTGGGACGACTTAAAAGATCGTAAGTGGTTTGGAAAATATAGTTGTAGAAAGTGGTGAGGCTCGGCTTTTTGATGGAACGTGTTTCTTGAGTGAGATTTCCGAGGGTGTCGTAACTGTTATAGACCACCACGAAATCTCCAAAGTTGGATGTGATGCGGGCCGGTTTCATAAGTCCTCGCGTTGAGGCGTCGTAGGCATAGGTGATGTCACGCACGGGGGTGCCGGTGTCCCAATCTTCATAAGATACGCGGTCCAAAACATCGTAAGCCCAAGTGATGACTTGACCGGCGGGATCGGTTTGGGTGAGGAGATTATTGTTTTTATCATAGGTGTAGCGCCAGACGCCAAAAGAGGTTTCGGATGGGGGATGGTGTAATTTACAGGTTGGAAATCCTCCCTGGGGAGGATTTTACAGGTTTAGCTTGACACCCTTAATGTGTAGTTCAGGTTAAACTAGGGGTGTTGTGCAACATTCCACAACATGTTTTTTCCATGTGCCCTGGACAAGTCGGCTACGGCCACGCAATAGTGTGAGTAATTTAAAAATTTGGCTATGCGTAAAGCAAAACAGCGTTTTCTCAGTTCCCTTCTGCTTGGTCTTTTGGCCTTCACAAGCCTTGTCCCAAAAACTTTCGCGGATGCCACCAGTCGCGATGAAGGATTTTACGACCAGACTTATGAAATCAATAATGGCCAGCTTTCCTTTGACGGGAGTTCACAGAACAGCTCGTCGAGCGGCGCTTATACTTTTTCACTGCCCATCACTGTTCCCAATGGACGAAACGGTATGCAGCCTTCCCTCGCGCTGAGTTACAACAGCCAAAGCAATGAGTGGGACAGTTTTTACGGCGCAGGTTGGTCACTCGGCATCCCTTCCATCACTCGTCTCAATAAAACCGGATTGAATAATCTTTATGACGAAACGGACTTCAATTCTTCTTTGAGCGGTGAATTGGTGAATGAAACGGGCACTCCCTACGGTGATTACGCTTCCAAAGTTGAAGATGGTTCTTTTTTGACTTATGTATTCGACTCCGACGATTCTTGGACGGTCACGGATAAATCCGGAACGATTTACACTTTTGGCTCAAGCACGGACAGTCGTCAGGACGATCCCGATGATGCTACGCACATTTACAAATGGTTACTGGAGGAAGTGCGCGACCCCAATGATAATTACGTTCGTTATGAATATTTCAAAGAGAACGGGCAGATTTATCCCGAGACCATCAGCTACACGGGCAACGGAAGCACGGATGGAATTTTTACCGTGGACTTCACTTTGGAAGCCCGCGACGACAGCAGCACTTTTTTCAACACCGGATTTGAAGTTCAGACCGCTTATCGTGTGAGCGAAATTTCCGCTTCCGTGAACGGCATCGAGCGACGAAGCTATGCTTTGGCCTATACCACGCCGGACGACACAGCGCGTTCACTTTTGGAATCCGTGACAGAGTCCGCCGTGAGTGAATTTGGAGTGACCACTACACTTCCCGCTACGAATTTTGGGTACGGAGAATCGGACAAAGATTGGACAGAGGTGAGTGGATACACTATTCCCGTTTATCTTTACGACGATGGCGGCAATACCGATAAAGGAGTGGAAGTGGCCGATGTAAACGGGGATGGATTCCTTGATTTCGTAAACTCACTACAAGATGGTGGATATGAACAAGCGGTTTATTTGAACGCGGGCGATGGGACAGGGTGGACGGAAGACACCAGCTACTCTATCCCCGTTTATTTTTGGGGTACGGGAGGAACTTATATGAAAAATGCCCGTATGACTGATCTGAACGGGGATGGTTTCAGCGATATTCTGAATGCGTTTAGAGATGGTGGGCCTGAGACAAGAGAGGCCTATCTTTTTGACGAAGCTTCCTCCACTTGGACCGAAGACACTGCTTACTCTCTTCCGTTAGACTTTAACCACGGTTACACGGAAGATCAAGGGGTCCGTTTGCTGGATATCAATGGGGATTCTTTCCCCGATTTTATTCAGTCCTTGAACCATGGCTCCATTGTACAGAGCATTTATCTTTTTGATTCGGAAACAGAATCTTGGAATTCCGTAAGCAGTTTTTCCATTCCTGTGTTTTTCAATGATGAAGGTGATCGTGATGAAGGCGTGGAACTGGCGGATGTGAACGGCGACGGCTTGGTGGATATTGTGGAATCGAGGATGGAATCACCCGTTCCGGATTCCTGGAAAAATGTCTACATAAATCAAGGAGATGGAACCGGATGGGTGGAGGACACGGGCTACAGCATACCCACTTACTTTTGGAGTATAGGAGGCATCATGATGGACGTGGCTGATATGGTTGATGTGAATGGCGACGGCCTTCCCGATATTGTTTATTCCGACAACTCCAGTGCGGAGAACGCCGTTTATATAAATCAAGGTGATGGAACCGGATGGGTGGAAGACACTGCCTATACCGTTCCCGAGAGTTTTGCTGAGGGATATAGAACCTCTAAGGGTGTTCAGCTTTTTGACGCGAATGGGGACAGTTTCCCGGATGTGATTTATTCCGAAATACATGGCGGCATTAATCAAGCAATGTATCTCAACAATGCCACTCCCGAACTTCTGGAAACCGTTACTCATCCTTCGGGGGCCACCACCACTGTTGGGTATACACCCTCCACTGAGTTTGATAATCCCGACCTTCCTTTTGTGCTGCAACTGGTTTCCAGTATCACTACTGAAGACGGCCTGGGCGCAAGCACTACGACTTCTTTTGATTACGAAGGTGGAGCCTATTTATATGAAGACGAGCTCAACCGCCAGTTTGCTGGTTTTGCCAGTATTACTAAAACAGAGGAGGGGCGCGTGACGGAAACTTTCTACGAACAAGACGACTTGGCGTTGCTCGGTCATTCGTACCAAACGGATGTTTATGACGACAGCAACAATTTGTACACGCGAACCGTGGACATTTGGGCCACCGACGACCTTGGCTACGACAATGATTTTGTTTATAAAACTCAAACGGCTTCCATGACGTACGACGGCGCGAGTAGTCATCGCGATACCGGCACGGCCTACACTTACGATTCCAATGGAAATGTTAGTACCGTGGTGAATTACGGTGAGGTGACGGCCGCTACCGACGGCACCTTCACGGATGTGACGGACGTCAATGAGAAATTTACCATTACCTACAGCTACGCCACGGACCTCAGCGGCGCGATTCGAAATAAAGTCGCGGAAGAAAAAATCACCAATAGTTCCGGCGGCACAATCAAAAATACTCGTTATTTTTATGACAGTCTCGCTCATGGCCGTGTGAACACGGGAAATCTCACCCGAGATGCGCGTTTGAATAACATAACCGGTCTTTGGAGTAACACCGACTACAATTACAGCCCCTACGGTCTCGTAATCAAAACTACCAACCCGCGCGGCTTTTTCACGAATTTCGTTTACGACTCGTACAAGCTCTATCCGGCCCTCATCACCAATCCCAAAACTTACACGGTGACAAGCGAATACGACTACGCAAGCGGCCAAATGACGAGTCGCACCGATGAAAACGGGTTCACCAGCGAGAGTACCTACGACGGATTTGGGCGAGTACTCACCGTTTCCGTTCCCGACCCCGTTACCGGCACCCTCACCACGCTCAGCACCACTACTTATGACGACACGAGCGTGCCCACCTCCTCCACCACCACAAGCACGGTGAACGGGGTGAGCAGCGAAAGCGTCGCCTATTTTGACGGATTTGGGCGCACGGTTCAAACCAATACTTTGGCGGAGGACTCTGTCTATACCACCGTGGACACTTTTTACGACGAACTCGGCAATGTCTCCGAACAAAGTCTCCCTTATGAAACTTCTTCAAGCGCCTTTGGCCGCGACGATTCGCAATACAGCGTGACCAGTTCGTACGATGCATTGAATCGTCCGCTCACCGTCACTTCCCCCACGGGAACCACCACTTACGATTACTCGCAGTGGGAAAATACCGTGACCGATGCGAATGAAAATTCTAAAATTTATAATTACGATGCGGCGGGCCACCTCCTTGAAGTTGAAGAACAAAATGACGGCGACACTTATTCCACTACCTACACATACGATCCGCTCGGGCAGCTCATCACCCTCACGGACGCGCAAGGAAATCTGCGTAATTTCACCTACAACAGTCTGGGGCTAAAAATCGGTCAGGAAGATTTACATACTCCATCCGAAACCTCTTTTGGCGTCTGGCGCTACACTTACGACAAAAACAATAATCTCCTCACCCAAACCGATCCCGCCGGTCAAGTCATCACTTGGGCTTACGATGTTTTGGACCGCGTA
>JBAZQU010000054.1:0-4176 GCA_041645035.1 Candidatus Altimarinota bacterium
AACTTCGTATAATTCTCAACGATGATAATGGTTAAAACCGCCGCAAAGAAGACGATAAAGGCAGTGACAACCAATATGATCCACCGGATCGGGTATGATTTGATCTCTGCTTTGTAAGCGCTGTTTACGATAAATTTCTGAGGCAGAAACTGCTCTGCGTCAACTTTGGCTTCCTGGTACTTGGTCTTTAGTAAAGTCAACTGCTCTGTCTTAAACTCCAGCTCATTCTTCAGAGATAGGAAAATCCCTCCGTATTTTCCGATGGTATCAAGTTTCTGTTGAAGGACTCTGACTGCATGTTGATTGTTTTGAGAAAGTGCAATAGCAAACTGCTGGTTTAAAACTTCAGATTGTCTTTCGTAATCATTAACTCCTTTACTTCCGAGGTATCTTAATGATTCGACGATGCTATTGACTTCATTTTCAAGGCTGCGATACTGCTCATCGACAATCTGGAAAGCTTTGACCGCCCTCTCTTTCTGCATAATATTCCTGGTAGAATCAAGCAAGGCTGCAATATCATTAGCCATGTCAGCTGCCATTTGCGGATCGGTATCAAAAACGGTGATCTTCACAGCCATGTATTCCGTCCGGCGAAACTTGACATTATTTTCATATTCCCTGTGTAACCGGGTATATTTATATTTTGAATCCGGGGAGATATCATAATGCCCCATGAGATCATATTTCTCAACAATCCTGTCCCTGATCAGGTTAGAATTCAGCATCTGCAGCATCTGTTCAGCCTGTTCATCTTCACCGATACCCAGAATATCTTCTTTTATTCCACTGTTCTGGCTGATCAAAACTTTGGAAATCGAATTGGTCGCAACCGGGAACATGATCACGGAAGATTTGTATTTGGGCTTGATAAAGAAAGGGGAGGAAAAAACAATTGCGGCAACAATGGCAATGATGGTAATGATAGCCAGTGGCAGTCTCCACTTATATAATAAATGCAACAGGTTGATGGAATTAAGTTCCTTTTTGAAGGGTTCCTGGTTCAACTGATCGGTCATGTTTTCCTTTTTACCAAAAAGAGGTCAAATTTAGAAATAAATATTAATAATTAAGGCAGTTCTGAAAAGTTAAATAATAAATAATGCCATTAAGCTGTCACCCCGACGATTTTTCCTTAAGCAAACGAATGATTTCCACGATATTGATCAATTTTAATGCAAAAGCAGAAATAAGACTGGCAATCAGCATGATCGAAAAATTGAGCAACCAGTGGAAGGATAATTCTTTAGAAATAAAATTAAATCCTATCACCAAAGCGATAAAGAACAGAAGTGTGAAAATAAACCGGTAATCTATCTTAAAACGGAAAAAGTACTGTGCCATGATAAGATAAGAGCCCGCCGTAAACAGTTGAGTTACAAGACTGGCAATAGCCGCACCGGAAGCCTGCATCCTGGGTATTAAAAAGATATTTAAACTGAAATTCACGATGATACCGCCCAGAGCAATCAGGTTCAGTTGTTTCAGATTGCCGTTTGCCGTAAGCAGCGTGCTGAAAATATACATCGTGGCGCTTCCCAGGAAACCGAACATCAGGATACCATATACATGAGCCGATTGACTGATCTTTTCGGCATAACCGGCTACAGATTCCAGTTCTCCTTTCGGATAAAGCCATTCCATGATCTCGGTCCGGTAAAAAAATGAGCCGGTCACGATAATGATACCTGATGTGATGAGCAGGGCATATGGAAACCTGACCATCTTACTCAATTCCTGCCGCATTTTGATCATCCTCGAATAGATAGGCAATAGCAAAACGGCAAAAAGCCAGGCAAACTGGTTTAAGGCATCAAGCAAGCGAAATGCCTGGGCGTAAATTCCCGATTGCCGCTCACCTTCAGCTCCTTTTAGCAACCGTTCGATAAAAACCGAATCGACCCGGTTATAAACCGACATAAGCAGCGCCAGAAGGGCAAAAGGCAGGCTCTTTTTCAAAATTACCAGGAAAAATGGCCAGTTCCAGTTAAGTCTTTGAAACTTTGCCTTCTTCATAACAATAGCCATGGCTACAATCGCGGTGATCAGGTACGCAACTGTCTGTGAATACACAAACCATTCGATTTTAAACACTCCACCTGTGAGGTTTCCCCAAAGCAAGGCAGCACAAATCATGATCATCAGCAGCCGGTCGAGGACAGAAAGAAAGCTGTCGGTCCGGAACATCAGCAACCCGGAAACATTCGACCGCAGGTAAAGTATAAAAGAAAGGAGGAATTGGTTAAAACCGACCCAGGCCAGCATTTTAAGCTGATCTCCATCATACCCGATGATCAGGGCTACGATGAAGGTCACAGCAACATAAACGAACGTCAGCAGGAATTTCAGGATAACCAGGCTTGAGAAGTGTTTATTCAGCAAATGAATATGCTGGGCTATGTTCCGGTTGTTGAAATTCGTAATTCCGGCATCCAGCAGGATACTGAACAGAAAAGCAAAATTAAATATGGTAAAATAAAAACCGTAATCCACAAGCCCAACCGTATTCTGCACCGTGCGATCGATCCCGAAAATATAGAATGGCTTCACTAAAAAGTTCAGGAACAGCAATAAGGCAAGATTGGTCAGGAATTTTTTCTGCATAGAAAGGTTGTTAGGAAAATGTGAAAATAACAGGCGGTTTAATCTCCTCTCTTTAGCCGGTCATTTTCAAAAAAAATTAAATTTGTACAAAGTTATGAGATTTAAAAAACGGTGCACAGGTTAAATCCGGTATGTAACCGGAAGTTTAATTTCTTTTAAATATATATAAAATTGAGAATTGCCGTTAACACCAGGTTGCTCCTGAAAAACAAGCTCGAAGGAATAGGATGGTTTTCTTACGAAACTTTAAGAAGGATAACGAAACAGCACCAGGAACATCAGTTTTATTTCATGTTCGACCGGCAATTCGATGAGTCATTCATTTTTTCAGGGAATATCACACCCGTGGTTATCCCGCCGCAAGCCCGGCATCCGTTGCTGTATTACCTTTGGTTTGAAAAATCTATTCCTAGGATATTAAAAAAGATCCAGCCCGATCTCTTTTTCTCTCCCGATGGATATTTATCGCTTTCCAGCCCGGTTAAATCGATGAATGTTATTCATGACCTGAATTTTGAACATTATCCCGAGGACCTTCCATATCCCGAAAGGACATTCTATCGTCATTATTTTCCGCAATATGCCCGGAAAGCCTGCCGTATCGCGACGGTTTCGGAATTTTCAAAACGGGACATCATCAACCAGTATCATGTTTCCCCTGAAAAGATCGATGTAGTTTACAATGGCGCTAATGACCGTTACTCTCCCCTTTCTGAGTCTGAAAAGTTCCTGGTCAGGGCAAAATATTCCGAGGGTATCCCCTATTTTGTATTTGTAGGTGCCCTGCATCCCCGCAAAAACCTGGCAAATTTATTCCGCGCTTTCGATCTCTTCAGGCAGGAAACCGGTATCAACATGAAACTGCTCACCATCGGGCAGAAAAAATGGTGGACCAAAAGTATCAAAGAAGCTTATGATAAGATGCAGTTTAATAAGGATGTGGGTTTTTGCGGCCGGCTCGAACCACTCGAGTTGAACAGGGTAATTGCCTCCGCTACAGCACTTACTTACGTTTCTTATTTTGAGGGGTTCGGTATCCCGATCCTCGAAGCATTTTACTGCGAAACACCGGTAATTACATCCAATGTAACCTCCATGCCTGAAGTTGCCGGAGATGCTGCCATTCTCATCGATCCTTTCTCTGTAAAATCGATCTGTGAAGGGATGATGAAAATTGTGTCAGATCCCTCAATTAGCATTTCTCTCAATGAAAAAGCACGTGAACGCAGGCAGGTTTTCAACTGGCAAAGAACCGCCGGCCTGCTCTGGGACTCCATGGAAAAGGCATTAGATTCAAAAAAACCGTAAAAAAAGAAATGAATGAATGTTTTGATCATTGGTTCCGGGGGAAGAGAACATGCTTTAGCCTGGAAATTGCGACAAAGCCCTCTATTGACGGAGTTATTTATTGCACCCGGCAATGCAGGAACAGCAGAATTGGGAAAAAATGTAAACCTTTCTGTTTCTGATTTCGCAGGAATCAGGGAGATGGCCCTGGAGAATAAGATTGAAATGGTCGTAGTCGGCCCGGAAGTGCCGCTGGTGGAAGGCATCCATGATTTCTTTCTCGCT
>JBAZQU010000016.1:0-23164 GCA_041645035.1 Candidatus Altimarinota bacterium
CGGTTTTTTGCTTGGAGACATATTCATAGGCCATGTAAGCGGCTTTGGTCCCTTCGGCAATTCCTACAATGGCTTGTTTCCACTCAGTGTCAGTGACATCGCCAGCGGAATAGAAACCGGGGATATTGGTTTCGCTCATATGATTGATAAGAATTTCACCTTTGGCGTTTTTCTTAACATCGAGTTCATTTACCATATCGGTGAGCGGAATGCGGCCGACTTCGACAAAAACTCCCTGTGTTTCCATTTCTTCGCCCGTATCAAATTTAACTTTTCGAACCACGGTGTCGCCCAAAATTTCCACAATATTCGTTTTGAATTTTGGCGTGATGTTGGGAGTGGCCTCCATACGTTTTAGGTTGATAGGCTCGGCCTTCGTGAAGGCCTCGCCTCGATACACAATCGTCACATGTTCCGCATGTTCGGCTAAAATGAGCGACTCTTTAACCGCGCTGTCACCTCCGCCCACAATAATCACCCGCTTTTTTTTATAAAAGGGCGCGTCGCAGGTGGCACAGTAAGAAACTCCGCGTGCGGCAAATTCTTTTTCACCCGGCACGCCCAATCGGCGGTAGGTGGTTCCGGTAGCCAGCAGCACAGTGCGAGCTTCAAACATTTCTTTTCCAAATTCCACTTTAAAAATATCACCCTCTTTCGTCACGCGGTTCACGCGGCTCCCAAGTTTAAAAGGCACGTCATTGGCTTTTGCATGGGCAATCAAATGCTCGGCCAGTTCTTGGCCACTGAGCGAAATGAAGCCGGGATAGTTTTCCACCAGGTGAGTGGTAGTGATCGTGCCACCGAGTCCTTCGGTGAGGACGAGCACGTTCATACCAAAACGGCGGGCATAGATTGAGGCGCCCAGTCCGGCGCAACCGCCTCCAACAATAATGAGATCGTAGAGCATTTTAAGATTTTTTAAGATGAACTTTTAATTTACGGCATCCTCTACAATGTCTCCTCCGCCGGTGAGTTGGTTCATTCTACTGAAAATACCTGCGTTTTCTCCCACTATGGCCAGACGAATAAGTGCTTCCTTAAAATCGCTGGGGACTTCCTCCATTCTTAAACCAAGGGCCTCCAGCATCATAATTAATTCCGCTCGTAGAGAATCTTCCATAACTTCAGCCGCCGTTTCTGCAGGTCTTAGGTCATCTTCACCTTGAGCATTTAAGAAAAGCATGTTTTCCCCCCATCCGCCCGCCTGTTCAAGTTTCTCGAAAATAGTTTTCTTACCTTCAACAAATTCTTGTTTGTTCACTTTTCCGACCCTTACGGTTCTTCCTCCCCAAGTTCTGGCTCGGTCGGACAGATAGGCTCGATAATCAGTTCGAGCGGTTTCCGCCATGTATTTTTGTTTTTCATTTTTAGCCACACCGCTTTCCCAAGCTCCTCTCCATAAGCCTTCGTTTTCTACACGAGCGCCCTCGTAGATTGCATTCATGTAGTTTTCCGGTTGAGTGGTTCCATCGGTTTTCATACGTCTCCATTGACCACTCATCACGCCCATGACCTTCATTTGAGTATCAGTGCGTTGTGTTTTTCCCTCCTGGGCGAGTCCTCTTCGCGTAGTTTGAACCGTTCTTTCCCCCTCTGTTGAACCGAGCTTAGTTAGCAAAAGACTCATTCTCTCTTCACGAGTGAGCGCCTGCAGATTATCAATATCAAAAGGATTCCTTAACTCTCGGCTCTCCTTTTCTTTAGCGTCTCGAATCATTCTTCGTCTCTCATAAATATTTGCTGTGAAGAAACGGTGATCATCTCTCAAGTGCTTTCCCAGTGCCAAATAATCCGCCGCTTCCTTCTCTCGTTCAGGGATCATTCGGCCTACAAGCACTTTAAGTTCCGCTTCTTGAAGTTCCGCATTGCTGGTTTGGATGATCCTTTTTAATTCTGCTTTTTCGGGGGAACTAAAAAGAGGGTAGCCATCATATTCCGCAGTTTCCAATTCTGCCATATACTCCATGGCAAACACACTTTCTCGCAGATTCTTGGCTTTAGACTCGTCCAAATAGGTCTTCAAAGTGTGAAGACGCATTTCATCGGTTTTTCTCCGAATAAGCTCGCGTTTTTTCTCCGGTAGTGCCGCAAGCATCTCATCCCTTTTTTTGTACACCCTCATTCGTCCCGGAATGACTGTATCGAGCAATCTATCCCTCTTTTCTTGCATCTCAGAAAATTTGTGCAAATCGGCGAACCAGTCTTCAAATTCCTGGAGAGCTGCACGTCTCTTTCCTTTTGGAGTATTCACCTCCTTTCCTCCAAAGTATGCTTGGTGCTCGGCGAGGATGCCGTTGTATTCTCCCACTCTTTTTTCATATTCTTCACGAATTCCTTTAAGAATTGTTGCGGTGTCTTTACTCCCGGCTGCCGCCTTTGAAGCCTTTTTAAATTCAGCTTGAATGGCGGAAGGTTCTTTTTCCAGATTTCCTATTCTCTTCAAGACGTCTTCCAAAAGCTTTTCTTTCGATCCATCTACCGCCATAGAACCCAGTCGTCGAAAATACTCCTTTTTTACATAAGAACTCTGCCCCTTCAAACGTTCTCGGCCTTCTCTACGCTCTGCCAAATGTTCCTTCAAGTGAGATAAGGCCTCTGTAATACTACTTTCCTCGTCATCTTCCGCGTCCAAAGGTTGTTTTTCGATCCATCCGAAGTACACCGCCTTTTCATTTCGGATGAACTCCCGTTCACCGGGATGCATTTCAATAAACAGACAGGATTTTTCCATCTGCTGTTTGTAGTATTTGATGCCGCATTCCTTGAATTTTACTTCTAGCTCTACCAGCTCTTTCATGCTGGTAGCTTCCTCCACTTGTGCCAAATATTTTTCCTCATTAATCCCTGTTTTAGCCTGGAGGCGCCTTAAAGCTCTGCTTAAAAAAGTCTTCTTTTTTTGAGCTTCGGGATTAAAAGTGTGATCCGCAATGTCAAAACTTTTGTTTCCTTTATCCTTGTTTTGGTCGTACTCGGTTCTTAACTTTGATCGGGCGGCCTCATCCATTCCTTCTCTGGCAAATGCCTCTGGGTTGTAGTGCAAACGGTCAAGATACAGACGTGTCTGGATGCTCCATGGGTCTTGAACATTTCGGTTCCAGCAACTTTTTAGTGAGCTCATGATAAGGGGTGGACTCAGTTTAAGGCTTTCGCCTCAAATTGCCAACTTTTTCTTCTTTTGTAAATTTCATAAAACCCCCAGCTTCCCGCCAAAATCACCGTTCCCAAAATTCCCCAAGGGAAAGCCTTTTTTGATGCTAAGGTGGGAGATTCTACAAGCTCACTGTGCATGATTTCAAAAAGACCATTTTCGGAGGCCGCTTGAACCAGCAAAGTATTGCCGACTTGGTAGAGCAAAGTGTCCACGCTTTCTTGTGAGCCGGTTTTGAAAGTCCAGGTACTGACGCCATCAAAAAGAGTGAGCAAAGAGCCGTCGAATTCCAGTACTTCACCTTTAATCTGTTTCCATACGGGATTGAGTGCTCCAGGACTGGGAGTGACCCACTGCCATGTGGAAAAAATCGCATTCCCGAGTCCTGAAGCTGAAGCTTGGAGCGACTGCACTTCTTCAATCTGAATTTCTGCGTAGGATTGATCTTCTTCACTGCTTTCGTAACTGATTTCGGACATGGTTTCGTCGGTGAAATCGGAGAGCTGTACGGTTTCATTACTATTATTAAGGGCGATTCCCGTTTCGGTTCGATAGAGAACCAACGTTTGGCCTGGTTCTAAAATGGTGCTGTCGGGGAAGGTGAAGGGATCGGAGCCGCCCTCGCCATCGTCCAAGGTCCAATTGCCCAAGTTCACGGCTTCGCTGCCGCCATTTGTAATTTCGATCCATTCTTCTTCGTTGTCGGGGCCCTCGGGATTGGGGAAAACTTCCGTTACTTCCACTTGGTCTGAAAGATCGCCGTCTTGGTAGGTGGTTTCTCCATCGGCTGACTCGGTTTCAGCGTCCGCGTCGGCGTCCGCGCCTGCCCAAGCATTTTCGCTTCCCGGGGTGGATTCTTCGGTCCAATCATAAAAATCGGTGAACCAAGCGTAGCTCAACCCTTCTGCGGAACCTTCATAAGGAACGTCCCATAGAATTTCGTCACTTACTCCGAGGAGACGAACATGATCGGAATCGTTGTTGAGGGTGATTTTACTTTCGGTCACGGAAATGAGCAGGTAAGACTCGGCGGCCAAACTCCCGGTGAGTGCATAAGAGCCGCTTCCCCCTTCGCTGTCATCGAGGAAGAGGCCGTCCAGGGTTAAAGTTTCTCCATAGGAATTATACAGCTCAATCCATTCGTCGGTGCTGTCGGAGCCTTCGGGGTTAGGCAAAGCTTCGGAGAAAATCGGCCACGTTGACGGTGTGGTGACTGGTGTACTTGTTTCAGTTGTGGTGGTCGTGGTCTCCGAAGTGGCGCTTGTATCGGTAGTCGCCGTAGTATTTGCGGTCAAAATTTCCCCCTTGCTACTGGTGGTGTACGTGAAAATATCCACAACTTCTCCCTCCAGAGTTTTTAATGTGATGGTTTCATTTGAATTGTTGAGTTGGAAGGAAAAGCCCCTAATAGTGAGCGTTTCTTCCAAAGTTCCACTGAGGGTCCAGGGGTTTGCAGTACTGTCTTCAAGGGTATAGAGAGAAAGATCGATAGGATTCGTGCCAAGGTTACTGAGCTCAATCCATTCTTCCTCGCCGCTGTTTGGGTTGGGATAAAGCGCGGAAATTTCCAAATCCATGGAGGCCGTGTCGGACGGCGCGGGACAGTCGGTGGTGGCTAAGGCACTTTGGGTGGGCCCGGTGATGATTGCCGCAAGGGCCAGTAAAAAGAATAGTTTTTTCATACGTTGGGGTTAGGTGACCTGATGATGGCACGGCGACCTTTATGAAATCCTGAATTTTTTCTGAATTAGTTCTGAATTTTTCCTGACAGAACAAAAAACTCGTTGTGCAATTGTTAGAGACTTGTGTTAAAGTGCGGTTAGTTCTTTTATATCTCAAAACCGGGATACAAAACGCTGCTTGTAATCTAAAAACGAAGTTTTGCACGATCAAAGCAAAGAGACGTCTGACAGATTAAAAATCCGACTTACCGGTCGGCGTTTTGCGTTTTCCGGGGTTTAATCCCCAGTACTATGGATTCTATTATTTCGGTACTACTTCTCTTGCTCGGCCTGGGTGGTGGAGGAGCGGTCGGTTATGTTATGCGAACCAGGCAAATTCAAGGTGAAGATCAGAAGAAACGCAAGGAAATGGATCGTACGTTGCAAGATGCTCAGAACCAGGCCAATTCGATGATCATGAAGGCCAAGAATGAAGCCCTTAAGGAACGTGAAGAAGCTCAAAAAGAGGAACGTATTAAGCGCAAGAAGCTCGAAGAAAATGAGAACCGCCTTCTTAAAAAGGAAGAGCAGCTCGACACTAAGGTTGAAGACCTGGATAAGATGAAGGCTCAGTTTGAGCAGAAAGCCGAGACTCTGAAGAAGGAGCGCGAACGTGCGCAGGAGCTGGTTCAAGAACAAGAAAAAAAGCTGCAAGAAGTGGCTAATTTGTCGCATGAGCAGGCTAAAACTCTGCTTCTCAAACAAATTGAAGAAGAGTTCAAAGATGATCTTTTTGCGCACGCCAAACAGCTCGAGGCTGATATGAAGCGAGATGTGGACGAGAAGGCGAAGGAGATTTTGGCGGATGCTATTCAGCGTTACGCTTCCGAGACGACGGTGGAAACCACCACCACTTCCGTGCCGCTGACTTCAGACGAACTGAAGGGGCGAATCATTGGAAGGGAAGGGCGCAACATCAATGCTTTTGAAGCGATTACCGGTGTGGATGTAATTGTGGACGATACGCCGGGATCCATCGTAATCAGCGGATTCGATCCCATTCGTCGTTATATGGCTAAAATCACGCTGGAACGTTTGGTGGAAGACGGACGTATTCACCCTGCCCGCATCGAAGAAATGTATGCCAAGGTGAAGGAAGAAGTGAACGGTTTGATCAAGGAATTGGGAGAAAAAGCCGCCTTTGAAGTGGGAGTGGCCGCTTTGCCGCCAAACCTTTTGAAAATTTTGGGTCGTCTCAAGTTCCGCATTGCTTACGGGCAGAATGTGCTCAAGCACTCTATGGAGGTAGCGTTCCTGGCCGCCGAACTTGCCGGGATGATGGGGGCGAATGTGGACCTTTGCAAAAAGGCCGGACTTTTGCACGACATCGGGAAAGCTGTGGACCATGAGGTTCAAGGAAAACATGCCTTCATCGGCCGTGATATTTTGAAGAAATTCGGGATGTCGGATGAAGTGCTGCATTGCGTGGAAGCCAACGAAGGAGACATGGAAGCCAAGTCCGTTGAGGCCAAGATTATTCAAGTGGCTAATTTGATTTCCGTAGCTCGTCCCGGCGCCAATAAAGAAAATCTGGAAACTTACGTGAAGCGTCTCATGGAAATTGAAAAACTCGCCACCGACTTTGCCGGTGTTCAGAAAGCTTTCGCCGTTCAGGCGGGCCGTGAACTCCGTGTGTTTGTCAGCCCTGACGAAGTAGATGACCTTCAAGCTCTCAAACTTTCCCACGAGGTCGCTCGCAAAATCGAAAAAGACCTCCAATACTCCGGAAAAATTAAAGTCGAAGTCATCCGCGAAAAGCGTGTGGAAGCGTTTGCAGGGTAAATTAATTTCCTAAACTATGGATCTAGAACGCGTCAAACAACGTTACACTCACTTTCAAGAGGCACTTGCTCGTTTGGAGGAAGCGGTGGCTATGAAGCCCAAAGACCGCTTGGCTTTGGATGGGTTGATTCAACGTTTTGAATTTTCTTTTGAGTTGGGGTGGAAAGTTTTGAAGGATTGGCTCAACTATAAAGGTTTTGAAGTGAGCGCCCCCAGAGATGTTATTCAAAAGGGGTTTCAGGAATCTCTCCTCGAAGACTTTGATGGGTGGCTCAAAATGCTTGAGCTCAGAAATGTGAGCAGCCACGAGTACAGTTTGGAAAAAGCCGATGGACTCATTAAACTCATACAAGAGAAATTCAGCCTTCTTTTGAGGAATTTAAAAGACACTTTAGATAAACAGCTCTAATGGATAAATTCGGACTCACCTCAGACCAGATTTCCCAAATTCAACAGGTTTTTTCGCGCTTTCCCAAAGTTAAGAAGGTTTGGATTTTTGGATCCCGTGCCCGCGGCGATTTCAAACGCAGTTCCGATATTGATCTTGCCTATGAAGCGGACGATTTCTCTTTGGATGAAGAATTGGGATTGAGGTCGGCTTTGAGCGCCTTGCCATTGCCTTATAAAATTGATTTGGTGGGCATTCATACTATTAAGGAAGAGGCTTTTTTGAAGAAGGTGATGGAGGAACGGATTGATTTCTAAAACCCACCTTGTGAGCGGGTCTTAAATGGGTAGTCCCAAATGTATTTCCATTTTACTGGGCGGTATTAGAAGGGGTCAAGGAAAAGATATCTTAAGTTTGGAATCCAGTGCTTTGGCTGCTTTTCTCAAAAAGGCAAAGCTGGGATTGGATTCGCCCGACTCTAAACGTGAGATGGCGGATTGTTTGGTACCCATTTTCTTGGCCAGTTGAGCTTGAGTCATTTTCTTTTCAATTCTCTTTCTAATAAGTGCACTTGCCAAAGCAAACTCCGGTTCGAGAGCATCGTAGGCTTTACGAAACTCAGGATCTTTCATGAACTCCCTTTTTACGGATGCAAGTGATCTCATATTTTTAGTATAACGTATACGCTATATCTAATCAAGTCCTTTTAACTTTTTTAGAGCAGTATTGATTTCTCTTTGTGGGATTTTTTGAGTTTTCTTTGTGAAGAAGTGAAGAAGAATGGCAGCACCCTTTTTATAAGTATAAAGGATACGAATTTCTTCGATGCCCTTTGTACGTAATTCAAAGAGATTTGGTGCGATTTTCTTACTGTGTGGCATCCGTAGCTGTGCCCCGAATTCTTCCAACAAGTGAATCGTTCGGAAAACTTTAGATGACATTGTCTCCTCAAGGAGATGTAGGTCGTCCACCAATTTTTGGTCGAAAAATAATATTTTCATAGTAACCCCGATTATGCCCGACCATTTTCCAAAAGTCCTGACAAAAACCTGAAATTTTCCTGAATTCTTTGCAACATTTCTTTCGCTCCTGCATTGTATGTGCGAGAAATTATGCATTTACAGGAAGAATCACGACTCGTTGCCGCTGCACGAAAAGACCCCACGGTGTTTGCTGTGCTTTTTGATGCGTATCATCCTAAGATCTTGGCCTATCTTATCCATCGAACTGGGGAAGTGGCTTTGGCGCAGGATCTGGCATCGGAAACTTTTTTTAAGGCACTGAGCAAACTCTGGCAGTTTCAATTCCGCTCCATTTCTTTTTCTGCCTGGCTCTACCGAATCGCCACGAATGAAATGAATATGTACTACCGTAGCAAGCGGCCGGTGTCTTTGGATGCGCTTATGGAGGGCTGTGGCTTTGATGCAAGTGATTCAAGCGACTTGGTGGAGGAACTTAAAGAAGCGGAAGAAAAACTCAGCCGTCAGAAAGACTTTTTGGAAATTCAGAAAAAACTGGAAAACTTGCCTTTCGTTTATCAAACGGTGATCACGCTCCGCTACTTAGAAGAAAAGGATTTTCCGGAAATTGCGGAGATCATGGGAAAGCGGAAAGGCACGGTGCGGTCGCTTCTTTCCCGCGGCCTCCAAAAGCTCAGAAACGTGCAACAAAAGTGAGACGTCTGCATTGTAACTGTGGAAGCTTCCTTTTTACTTCCAACCTTCAAAACTATGAAACCCATTGAAGAAAAACTCGAGCACGTGAGCAAGTCCACACCGGACCTGCCGCTGCACCGCGCTCAGCTGCGCCGAGCTTTGCTGGCTTCAAAACAGTTTGAAGGTTCAACCTTTTCTTTTATGAAGAAACTTTTACCGGTGGGACTGGCCTTGGCTATCCTCATCACATTTAATACTCTCCAAGAACCAGATTCTGTCTTAGACCTCACGCCTACGGTGAGTGCTCAGGAGCTTGTTCAAGATATGATTTCTAAATTAAAAACGTTAAGTCCCGAAGAAACCGAAGCTATTCAAGAAAAACTTGGAACTCAGGAGATGGCGTCTTACTTCAGTGAGGCTTTAGTTGCCGATAGTCTTGATTATGCTGAATCTCAGAAAATTGTAAATTGTGATGAGCTTGATCAACTCCAATATGACACTATGGTAGAAGTGAGTATTGAAGATTGGGGTATGGAGTCCGTTCCTCAGTGCAATGCCGTCTTTTTCCCGGAAAGCGACCTTCTTTATAAGATCCCTTTTGGAACAATTCCGGATCTTACTTTCGTCAGCTTCTCAAATGACTCAGGTGAATCGGTAATTATTGGAATCAATGGAGAGACTTTACCAGTTTTCCTACAGGTTGTTGGGGATGATGTTGAGATACTGGAAATGACTATTGAAGAATAACTCTTGACTACAACTCGGTCTCAGCTAAAATTAGCACTGCCAAAACTGGAGTGCTAATTTAGTATCTAACCAAACTATTTATGTCCAAACTACAACCTCTTGCAGGTTACGTGGTGGTGAAGCGGGAAGAAGAAGCTTCGCAGACCTCGTCCGGTATTTATTTAACAGATTCTGCCAAAGAAAAACCTCAACGTGGGGAAGTGATGGCGGTGGGAGCTGGTAAAGAAGGAAAGAACCCTCAGGTCATAGTGGGGCAAAAGGTGCTCTTCAAAAAGTACGGGCCTACGGAAGTGGAAATGGATGGGAAAGAGATGCTCTTGCTCGAAGAAGACGATATTTTGGCGATCATTGGGTAAGTTTCTTTAAATTCTAATTTCAAAATACTATGGCTAAGAAAATTCTATTCCAAGATGAAGCTCGTCAAAAACTCCTCAGTGGAGTGAAGCAACTTTCGGATGCGGTTCGAATAACCATGGGGCCCAAGGGCCGCAATGTGTTGCTCGAAAAAAAGTTCGGTGGTCCCGTGATCACGAACGACGGAGTGACGATTGCAAAGGAAATCGATCTCAAGGATCCGGAGGAAAATGTGGGAGCTCAACTGGTTAAAGAAGTAGCGACGCGAACCAACGATGTGGCCGGGGACGGAACCACGACCGCAACTATTTTGGCCTGTGCGCTCCTTGAAGAAGGAATCCGCAACGTGGTGGCGGGAGCGAATCCCATTCTGCTTAAAAAGGGAATGGATAAAGCGCTTCGCAAAGTGGTGGAACGTTTGGATGAGATGGCGAAGCCGCTTAAAAATCAGAAAGAGGTGGCTCAAGTGGCCACGATTTCCGCTCAAGATAGCGAGATAGGTGAAGTGGTCGCCGAGCTCATGGAAAAAGTGGGGCACGACGGCGCCATCACCGTGGAGGAGAGCCAGCGTGGCATCGGAATTTCCATGCGCATCGTGGAAGGGATGCAATTCGACAACGGTTTCATCGCTCCTTACATGATCACGGATACAAATCGAATGGAGGCCGTGTATGAGGACGTGAAGATTCTCATTACCGACAAAAAAATTAGCAATTTCAAAGATCTTTTGCCGATTTTGGAAGCGGTGGTGCAGTCCGGCAAAAAGGAACTCGTGATTATTGCCGAAGATGTGGACGGAGACGCGCTCACAAACATCATTGTGAATAAGCTTCGCGGCGGATTCAGCATTTTGGCCATCAAGGCTCCCGGATTTGGGGATCGTCGCAAAGAAATGCTCAAGGACATTGCCGTGCTTACAGGTGGAACCGTGATTTCTGAGGAAGTGGGGCTCAAGCTTGAAAGCGTCGGTCTGAGTGATTTGGGAGAAGCCAAGAAAGTGGTTGCCGGCAAAGACCACACCATGATTATTGACGGGAAGGGTAGCCACAAAGATGTGGAACATCGTGTGGCTGAAATCAAGGCGCAAATGGAGTCTACCAAGTCCGATTTTGATCGAGAAAAACTCCAGGAACGTGTGGCAAAAATGAGTGGCGGAGTGGGGATAATTGAAGTGGGGGCCGCGACCGAAATCGAGATGAAGGAAAAGAAAACTCGCATCGAAGACGCGCTTAACGCGACTAAGGCGGCGGTTCAGGAGGGAATTGTGGCGGGAGGAGGAGTGGCTTATCTACACGCCTCTAAGGTGCTCGAGCATCTTAAGGGGGAAAATGAGGATGAAGATACCGGGATTCGATTGATTCATTTCGTACTTTTTGCACCTATTCGACAAATCGCCGAGAATGCAGGGAAAAATGGGGAAGTAGTTATTACGGAAGTGTTGAAAGGAGAATTGGGAAGATATGGCTACGATGCGCTCAAAGATGAATACGTGGATATGTTTGAAGCCGGGATCGTGGACCCCAAAATGGTGACCCGCAGCGCACTCGAGAACGCCGTTTCTGTTGCCGGAACCGTGCTCACTACAGGTGCAACCGTGACCGAAATCCCCGAAGAGAAACCAGCCGGAGATATGGGTGGCATGCCGAGTATGGGAGATATGATGTAGTCCAACCTAAAAGCCTCCTTGTAAAAAAGGGGCTTTTTTGCTATACTTATAAGATTTAAACAGCCTCCACGTGGATATCACTCAAACAAAAGACCAAAAGATTGCCGTTGCGGCACAAAAAATGGCGCGCAGTGAAGCCTTTAGTGAGGTTTTGAAACTCACGTCTGAGCAGTGGGCCGCCTTCCTTGCGAAAATGGATGAAGGAGGGGTGGAAGACTGCTTACTTTTACTCAAAGAAGAAGACGAAATGTACCGAGGAATAGAGGAAAAATGTCATCGTCGCCATGAGGCGAATAAAAAGCGATTACTCAGTAGGCTAACCTCAAAAGATGGCCATTAATATCCCACAACTCGGAGGTTCAGAAGGTTTCGATGGAGACGCCATTAAAGGGGCTCTTGAGAAAAAAATCGTGGAAGGCTTGGGTGTGGATGAGAATTTGAAAAACTGGGCCAATGCTGAAGATCCTAAAGACAGAGATGAATTTGAGGCCAAGTTGATGCAAATTCGGCCCAAAGACTGGAAGGAGTTTATTACTACGGAAGGGCAAATTAAATTAGAGGCGCTCAGGGATAAACTCACGATAAAAGAGAAACTTTCTATGCTTGCTTCTCATATTCTTGGAGAACAATTCTTTTCAATTTTCTTTTCGGGGAAAAAAGACAATGTTACCGCTCTCGGTATGGAGGAAGCTACGGACTATTTTGCTCGCAATCCTGATAAAGGTGCTCGTAAAATGGGTAAACATTTGGTTTGGGATCAAACGCTATTTGGTTCCCTTCAACCGCTGTTCAGTTTGGCAAATTTGGTAAACGACAAATCCGGAGAAGGTAAGGAAGCTTTCCCCCTTGTTCCCGGTACTTTTTGGTTTATGAATATGGCCGTTTCGGAAGGAGGTCCCAAGTTGATGCCAACGATGTATTCCGTGCTCAGACACGCTTGTGAACAAGCCGGAGTAAAGCTCACTTTTTTGAGGCCCGGGGAAAAACCCGTCGAAGCACCAAATTTGGGTGAGAAGGAAATCAAACTTTCTTTTTTGAACCCTCAAAGTATTCCGACGAAACCGGATGGTACGGTGGATTTGGAGCTTTTGGATTGGTACGTTGAATGTTATGACAAAGCACCGTGTATGATTATGCGAGGAGGGCCCTTGATCGCAGCTATTTTGAAGCGAAAAGGAGAAACGGTGGAAACCGCGATCAGCACAGAAAATGCCAATCTTGGCGGACAGGGCATGGAACCAATTTTAAATACGATACCAAAAATAGGGGAGCCGGAAATTCAAAAAGAGGCACTTAAGCCTGTCGAACTACTCCCAAAAACTCCCGATGGGAAGGTGGATAAAGCTAAACTTGAAGAATACAGAATCGCAGACGAAAGAAATGCGGCTACTTGGCTTACGCCTTATCAGAAAGCCGGAGTTTTTGTGCTCCAAAGGTGCCCAGTCGAACAAGCATTGGCAAAAGCGGGAATTGCCGCTACGGACCCTAATTACGCAAAGCTTAAAACAGACTTGGAAAGTTTGGCCGCTTAACAACAAACCTCTTTTATGGACATCAACCTGTACCTCAAGCAAGTCACGGAAAGCCATTCGCCGGACCTTCACCTCAAAGTGGGGCGGGTTCCGTTGGTGCGATTGGCAACCGGAGAAATTTTTGAAATGCAGGATGCGGAGGTGATGACCGTGCATTCCATTGAGGAAGTGATCGCCCAAATTTTGATCCCCGAAAAACTGGTGTCCTACAAGGAAAAACAAGAAATTGATACTTCGTACGCCGTGATGGGAACCGGGCGCTTTCGCGTGAATGTTTTTATGGATTCAGACGGACCCGCCCTTGCATTCCGAAGTATCCCGAGTGAAATTCCCACGCTGCAAAGTTTGGGATTGCCGGAGATTTTGAAACGATTTACTCAAAAATCGAAGGGGCTTGTCATTGTGACAGGACCTACGGGTAGTGGTAAATCAACCACTTTGGCAGCCATGCTTAATGAGATAAACATAAGCCGCCGCGTACACATTATTACCGTGGAAGATCCTATTGAATTTGTGCATCAACCTAAAATGGCGCTTATAACGCAACGTGAGGTGGGAACGCATACTCAATCTTTTCCCATGGCTATCCGTGCCGCGCTGCGTGAAGATCCGGATGTGATTTTGGTGGGAGAAATGCGTGACCTCGAAACCATTTCGTCTGCCATTACGCTTGCGGAAACCGGGCACTTGGTGCTCGCCACGCTGCACACGCAGGACGCCGCACAAAGTATCGACCGTATCATTGATATTTTTCCTCCTCATCAACAAGCTCAAATCCGAACCCAGCTTTCAACGACGCTGCTCGGGGTGGTGGCGCAACGACTTATTCCTCGCGCGGATGGAAGCGGGCGGGCGCTGGCACTTGAAATTCTGGTTCGTAATGATGCAATCACCAATTGTATTAAAGAAGGAAACACGCATCAGATTTACTCCATGATGCAGATCGGTAAGGAAGACGGCATGATCACGCTCGACTCCTCGCTGGCTGAACTCTTCAAAAATGGAATTATTTCCGAACAGGACATGTTGCTGCGAGCACATGATCCCGAACTTATCGCTAACCTGATGCAATCATGAGTTCTCTTTTCATCAACTTAACGGACCCCATTATTTATCAGAGTTTTGGAGGGGACGAATATTGGACCAAAGCAACTTTTACGCCCGGCTCCACCATTTTGAAAGAAGGGGAGGATTCACAGGATTTTTACACTATTTTTTCGGGCTTGGTGAAGGTTAAGAAATCGATCAAAGACGGTGAGCAGACACAAAAGCTCCTCGCTACGCTCGGAGTGGGGGATTTTTTTGGAGAAGGCGCTTTGCTTTCCGATAAAACTCGCGGAGCCACCGTGGAGGCCTTGGCCGAGACTGTACTTTTAAAACTTTCCCTCGCGAAATTCGAAGCTTTGGTGATCAAAGATCCTCAGGCGGCGGTGGGTATTATTTTGGGAATTGTAAAAGTTCTAAACGGACGTCTACAAGGAATGAATGAACGTCTGGTGATGCTCGAACATGTGAGTGCGCTTACTCGCAAAATGCAGGGAAATTTAGCTCAAGTTTTGCCTTCGATTCTAAAGGAAGTGGAAACCGTGCTGCACCACAAGTCGGTGCTGCTTTTTACTCCGGATGGAGAGGTTAAGTACGCCACGGCTACTGTGACACCCGAACAACTTGCGTCTTTTTCCCAGTCGCTCCCAAAGGCCGTGGAAGGTTTTAAACAACCTAATGCGCCTGTTTCTTTTATGGAAGATGCGCAACTCTATATTTCCGTTCATACTCTCGAAGGAACCCTGAAAGGGGTTTTAGTCAGTGAACTTTGTCCGCGTTGCCAAGAGGAAGACGTACAATTGCTTTTGACGGTTGCGGAACAAATCGGGAATTTAGTGGGGTGAAGTTGTTGAACTTTGGCCGAACAGATGGCACACTTGGTGCAATATGAGCAAAATTGATTTCATCGAACGAATCTTTTCAAGAGTGGCGCTTTTGTTTACCTCTTTGCTTCTGACTCTGACTTTTGGTGTTTGCATGGCGAGTGCCGATACGCATACTTGGGACGGTGGCGGAGGTGATAACAATTGGAGCACCTGTGCTAACTGGAATACGGTGGACTGCCCGGCCGGCACTGATACCGTGGTTTTTGACACGGCCTCGTCTGATAAAGATTCCACGATAGATTCCGGGTGGGGTGGCACGATCACGGTTTTTAATATTAATACCTACGGTGGAACCATTACCCTGGCGCGCAGTTTGACCATTAGTACTACTTTTGCGCAGTCGGGCGGAACTTTTAATGGCGCGGATCAATCTATCAATATATTAGGAACCGCTTCATTCACTTTATCCGGTGGAACTTTTACATCAACCTCAGGCACGCTCAGTATTGCCGGAAGTTGGACGCATACTGCCGGAGGAACTTTTAATCACAATAGCGGTACGGTTCTTTATACCGGCAATAATAAAACATTTAATTTTGAATCAACAATTGTCGGCGGAAATTCCGGACAGTTTTGGAATTTTACTTTTAACACTACTGCTGCCAATCCTTTGACTATTAGTGCCGGAGACAGTTTGGTGGCTAATAACACTCTTTTGTTGACCGATGGAACGGTAAACACAGGAACACTGGTGACATATGGCGCCGTTACGATTTCATCAGCGTTTAATGGCGGATCTTCTCCTCTGACATTTTCCGGTGGCAACGAACAAGCTTTTAATCTTACCGGCGCTGAGGGAACTTTTAATGCCGCCATTACCGTCAGTAAAACTGCCGGAACGTCCGTTAGTCTTTCGTCCGGTTTAACCATGGATAATAGCGCTGCTTTCACTGTTTCAACCGGAACTTTTAATGCTAATGGGAATGCCTTTAGCTGCAATGGTGACTTCACTGTTAGCGGGGGAACTTTCCTTGGGAGTACCAACACTTTAACGTTTTCCGGAACCATAACTTTATCGTCCGGTACTCTTACTTTAAGTTCCGGCACGACAAATATTGGATGTAATCTTACACACACCGCCGGTGGTACTTTCAATCATAACAGCGGTACGGTTGTTTATAATGGAAATAATAAAACGTGGAATTTTGATTCAACAATTGTTGATGGGAATTCCGGCGAATTTTGGAATTTTACGGATAACAGCACTTCCGTAAATCCTTTGACTATTAGTGCCGGAGACAGTTTGACGGTTAATAACACTCTTTTGTTGACTGATGGAGCTATAAACACCGGGACCATTGCGGCAAAAGGAGATGTTACGGTCGCTCAGACTTTCAACGGCGGTACTGCTACATTGACGTTTTCCGGTAGTACGGCTACACAGAATTTTGACCTTACCAATGGGGAAGGAACTTTTGATTCAGATATCACTATTAATAAAACCAGCGGTTCTGTGAATTTGCTTTCCACTTTGACCATGGACGGAGCCAGCCAGGACTTAATCATTCAAGGAGGTACCTTTGATATCTCCGGACAAACTTTAACAGTGAATGGTTCTTCTTACACTTTTATTGTTCAGTCGGGCGGTAACTTGCAACTTCAAGGCAATGAGACGGTGACAAACGCGCCTACTTTTCAAGCGGGAAGTACTGTCACTTACGATGGTGCGGCCGGTCCGTATACTATGAAAGCCTGGACATATACCAGTGCCACTGTCGTTATCAACGGCAATTCCGTTTTCACACTTGCTGGCGCCAGAACTTTTGCCAATTGCACCATTACTTCGGGGACTCTCTCTTTAGCCGGAAACAATTTGACGGTTTCCACAGCTTTTTCAAATGAGGGGACTTTGCGTTGGCGAGGAAGTGAAACCCTGTCTTTGCCAGCCATGGATACCAATTCCGGAACCATTGAATTCACAGGAGATGGGGATGTCGGGGCCGATACTTATACCGTGACAACTCTTTCCACTACTTATTATAGCCTCATCATTAATTCTACAGATGGTGCTACCGATATTTTTCAACTTGGTGCCGCGCTTGACATTAATAACAGTCTAACTATTACAGCCGGTGATTTTGACGTAACGACAGATAATCGAGCCATTACCGTGGGCGGCAATTTTGCTCGTGTCGGCACTTTTACTCAACGGTCCGGCACGGTTACTTTTGATGATGCCACCAAAACTTCCATAATTTCCGGCTCCACCACTTTCAATAATTTCACCTGCGTCACTCAAGATAAGAACTTTCAATTTACAGCCGCTTCAACGCAAACTATTAGCGGTACGCTGACTCTTACCGGTGCAGCCGATCACTTGATTGTACTTCGCAGTACTTCGACCGATTCCTATTGGAACTTGATCGCCGGCGCTTCCCAAGCCGTCACTTACGTTGATGTTAAAGATTCAGACGCTTCGGGGGGCACTATAGTTAACCCGGGTTTGAATTCGACTGATTCCGGCCATAATCTGAACTGGCAATTCCAACCAGTGGTTACTTGGAGTGCGGCTTCGCAAAGCGGAGCGGAAAGTGCCGGTACCATGACGGTGACCGCAAATCTTTCTTATGCATATGCCTCCGACGTCACAATTCCGTACACCATTACAGGCACGGCAACCGCTACCACCGATTACACTATCACTGCGAGCCCTCTTGTTATAACGGCCGGGAATACAAGTGGTGCCATTACGATTACCGTTGTTGATGATACCATTGATGAACTTGATGAAACTGTAATCGTCACCATGGGTGATCCGACCAACGGGACTAAGGGGACTACCAGTGTCCACACGGCAACCATCACAGATAACGACGCCGCGCCAACCATCGCAATTAATGACCCCACCGTATCCGAAAGCGCCGGTACTGGGACAGTTACCGTTACGCTTACCGGAGGTTCCTATCTTGGTGTCACCGTTGATTATGCCACTTCAAGCGGAACAGCTATTTCCGGCACTGATTTCACCGCTACCTCCGGCACCCTTACTTGGGCTGCGAATGAAACCGGCACTAAGACTTTCACTGTCACCATTACCAACGACATTCTCGATGAAAATGATGAGACCCTTACTTTAACTCTTTCAAATCCAAGCAATTCTACAATAGCCGATTCCACTGGAGTCCTCACCATCATAGATAACGACGACGCCCCCACAGTTGCTACGGTTACCGGCACACAGGGCACGGATGGGACGGGAGACGTCACCATCACGTTTATAATGGACGACTCCGCAGACGATGACACGCTTCAAGCAAAGATTGAGTACAGTTTAAATGGAGGCATTGACTGGGCGGATCCGACAATAAGCGTAACCAATGGTGAGACACTGGCCACTTATGGAGATCCATCAGTAGACAACACTCAGACATATCAAGTTGGCCAGACCGGTGCTTATATAACTTCTTCCAGTGGGGCTAATACCGTTTCTATTGTTTGGGAGGCTGCAACGGACGTTTCCGTTTCCACGAACATTTCCAACGCACAAATACGAGTAACCCCTTATGACGGAACAGAAATTGGCACTTCTTCCCTCAGCCCCGACTTTATTGTGGACCGCACCGCTCCGAGCGGACTTGCCAGTTTTGCCTACATGGATTTTTCATCAAGCCACGCCGTTTTAACGTGGACTGCGGCTACAGACACTAACTTCAATCACTATGAGATTTGGCACGGAGAAACTGAGAGCCAAGTTATAAGTCGCAACGGTTCTGCCGTGGAGTGGGACAACAGTGACGACGCTACTTTAGTAACGGCAAGCACGGCTACAAGTACCATTAACAATACAGATCCGCGTAACAAGTATTTCAAGATTTTTGCCGTGGATAACTACGGAAATGAACTCACGGTGACGGATATATATATTGGTGGAGGACATTCCAGTTATTCTTCATCCGGTTCATCTTCTTCATCTGGCGGTGGCAGTAGCAGTAGCGATGATGACAGTACAACTACAACCACGGCAACCACAGTCACGGATACCACGGAAGATGAGGAACCGAGTGAAGAAGTGGTAGAAGAAGAGACGGATGAACCCGAAGATACTTCAGAAATGACTTGGGAAGATTTTGATGTTAATCCTCCGGAAGAGCACTGGTCTGAAGGTTATGTGAAGCATCTGGAAGAGCAGACCAATATTATTGAAGTGGCGGTAAGCCAGCCAAGCTTTTTGGATATCTTACTGTCCATTTTAGAGACTCCCGATAATCCGATGCCGCGTGGCAATGCCTTGGAGTTTTTACTTGTTCTCGCCGGCTATTCGCTCGACACCATAACCATAAATGTACGTTCACTGGCTTTTGAAGATCTTTCCTTGGACGATGATCAAGCGGGCTTTATTCAGTTTGCTTATGAACAGGGCTTGATTCAGGGTTACCCGGACGGAACCTTTCAAACAGATCGCGTTGTGAATCGGGCGGAAGCGCTCAAGCTTTGCTCGTACTTCTTCGAAGGGGATTGGACACATCCGGTTTATGGAGATGACCTGCTGGCTCTTTACGGACTTACCGAGAATCCCTTCACTGACGTGGATTTAAGTCAGTGGTATGCTCCCTATCTGATAAATGCGTATGCTAAAGGAGTGGTAAGTGGATATGGGGACGGAACTTTTGGGCCGGCGAATTCCGTGACTTACGCGGAATTTTTGAAGATCGCGACTTTGATGCAAAACATTGAAGATGCCGTTGAGCTGGCGGAGGAACTCGAGTAAGATAAACTCGACTCGCCTCCACTATGGACGACATTTACATTCCAGATGAGACTGATGAGGATGAAGATCAAGTTGCTTTTGAAAAGCAGCCGCTTGAGGGATTTAAAGATGCTCATCCTTCGGGGCTCAATCCTTCCGGTTACGTGAAGATTACGTTTGATCGTTTTGTGGCACTGGTGGCGAATCACAGCTTTTTGGATACAGTGGAACGTAATAAAGATGAAGAAGTAATTTTGAGTACCAATTTACTCACGGATTTGGCCAATGCGCGACGCTTCTCACCGAACACGCGTATGCCGCTCATGATTATGGGTGGAATCGCGGTGGGAATTTTACTGGGTTATCTCATTTTCAATTCATGAAATTCAAACGCGTCCTTATAAAGGTGTCCGGAGAGCGGTTTGCGGAACAGGGGCAGACTGGGTTTTGCCCAGGAAAACAGGGTGTCGATGCCGCCGCCGTGCTAACCCTGGCTCAGGACATCAAGGCATTGTGGAAAAAGAAAATACAAGTTGCCATTGTAGTGGGCGGCGGCAATTTTTGGCGCTACCGCGACAATAAAAAACTTACTATTTCTCGAACCGCTTCCGATGCCATTGGCATGCTCGCGACTATGATGAACACTCGGCTTTTGCAGGAAGCTCTAGAGTCTGTTGGAGTCCCCGCACATTCGCTCTCAGCTCATGGAAATTTTTACTTTACAGAACCTTATGCACCCAGCCGCGGCCAAAAGCTGCTTTCCGAAAACCGCGTGGTCATTTGTGGGGGTGGCACCGGAAATGCTTATTTTACCACGGACACCGCCGCCGCACTTCGCGCATTGGAACTCAACTGCGATGTGCTCCTTAAAGCGACTCAAGTCCTTGGCGTTTATGATAAGGATCCCATGAAGCATAAAAATGCCCGACTTTTCTCCAAAATTTCTTACGCCGAAGTGCTGAAGCGTGAATTGCAAGTTATGGATTTAAGCGCTATTTTGCTCTGTAAGGACAACGGTTTGCCTGTACTTGTCTTCCAAGGGAAACCAGGCAATCTGCTCAAAGCAGCCACTGGTAAAAAAATCGGTTCATTAATCTCTTAATTTTTTTTATGGCCCATCCATTAGTTCAAAAAAGCAAACAAGATTTTGTAAAAGCGCTCGAGCATCTTAGTGAAGAGTTCAACAAGCTTCAAATCGGTCGCGCCTCTTCCGGGATGGTTGATACCCTGATGGTGGAATCCTATGGCGTGATGCAACCCATTAAAAACGTTGCCAGCGTAAGTATTCCTGATGCTCATACTATTCAAATCCAACCTTGGGATCGCGGCATGCTCGCCGGCATCGAAAAAGCCATCCGTGATTCGAATCTTAATCTCAATCCGGTAAATAACGGTCTCGCCATTATCCTCAATATTCCACCGCTCACTGAGGAACGCCGACGCGATTTGGTGAAAGTGGTTGGGCGCATGGTTGAGGAAGCCCGCATCGCGATTCGCAATCTGCGCCACGAGGCTATGAGTGTTTTCAAAAAAATGGAACATGAAGAAGAGATGAGCGAAGATGAGCGTAAGGGTGCCGAAAATGCGCTTCAAGAGGAGGTTGATGCTGTTAACAAACAAATTGACGACTTGGCCAAAAAGAAAGAAGAAGTCATCATGACCCTCTAGTTGAATGGCCCTTTTTATCACCATCGTCGTCTTCATTGTCATTTTTTCCGTACTCATTCTTATTCATGAATTAGGTCACTTCGTGGCCGCAAAACGGGCCGGAGTGAAAGTAGAAGAATTCGGATTTGGGTTGCCGCCTCGCCTGATCGGCATCAAGAAGGGGGAGACTATTTATTCTATAAATTGGATTCCTTTTGGAGGTTTTGTGCGTATGCTCGGCGAAGACACATCAAGCAAAGAATCCCGCAGCAGCGAGCGCAGTTTTGCCAATCAATCCTTGCGCACGCAGGCCTGGATTGTGGTGGCGGGAGTGGCGATGAATTTGATCCTTTCTTTCGTACTGCTCACTATTGGATTTTGGATCGGTATCGAGCCGCTTATTAGCACCCAGGAAGATTTTTATGCCGGTATTTATGAGGGTACCGTGAATGTAGAACCCGGCATTGTGGTAGTGGAATCGGATCAATCTTTTAAATCCGGAGACCGTATTGTTACTGATGGAGAAGGTGAGCCCATTGAAACCGTGGAAGCATGGGATGCCATGTTGGAGGCGGTAAGTGCCGGTGGGGAAGCTCCGCTCGTGCAAGTAGACCGTGCCGATGGAACCGAAGGAACAGAATATTTGACTGGTGAACTTATAGAACAAACCGCGTTCATGCCTACTTATTTACCGCGCTTGGTTTACCTCGAACAGGCGGGGGGCCTTTTTTCCGGCAGGCTTGAGAATGGAGACGCTATTATTCTTGTAGAAGGCCAAGAAATTCTCACCGAAGCAGACCTTTTTGCAGCTTTAAGGGGCAAAGATAGCGTGCAGCTTGAAATCTATCGCAGCAAAGTGGGGAAGGTGCAAATTCTAGTGCCTTTACCGGACTCCTTTCCGCTCATCACGTACGTTGAGGTGGGTGCACCGGCTGAAGCGGCGGGGATGCAAATGGGCGATCAAATCCTTGGGCTGAACGGTGATAGAGTTTATAGCGCCGAGCAGGTCACGGAGCAGACGCCGCTTTTAGCTGAAGCGGGTCCCATTACTTATAGAATTCAACGTGAGGGAAAAATTCTGGACATTGAAGTCCAACCCCGTGCGGAAGACGGGCTCATTGGTGTCGGCCTCTCCGACCTCCTTTCTTATTATGGAAATCTCTCCCTCTACCAGACTTACATTCCGCACACTTTGATGGGTTTTGACACCGTTCAATACGGTTGGTCCGCGCCGGTGGTAGCGGTTCAGGAAATGGGACGATTGGCCAAAATTACCGCAGTGATGTTCGTGAATGTACTGCATCAATTCGTGACGGGTAACGGAGTGCCGGAAGGTGTCGCGGGTCCGGTGGGAATTGCGCAAATGACTTTTGTTACGATGCAAGACGGATTCGCAGCCATGTTACGTTTTATTGCGCTGCTGTCACTCAGTTTGGGAGTGGTCAATATTTTACCTATTCCGGCGCTCGACGGAGGGAAATTTTTCTTTATTGCCGTGCAGGTTGTTACGGGCAAAAAATTGAGCTCCAAATATGAAAATATTATTCATACCGCCGGGTTTTTCTTTCTCATTCTTCTCATCATCTACATCACGTTCAACGACGTACTAAATTTATTCTAGTGAGCTGCAAATTCCCTTTCCCTGTTTTTCCTTTTCGTGGATTTACTCACCTGGGAGCGATTCTTCACGGTTCATAAATCCACGAAGAGAACCATGGAAAAGGAATTTGAATTCCTGAACAGAGGAAGACTTCCCTGAGGAGGCTCAGCGTAAAGTATTAGGTGCTGTTAACATATAACTTTTAGGACAAGGACTATCATTGCAAGCGTTACAAACCCGCCATACACCACGGCAAGTTTATCGTATCTTGTGGCTACTCTTCTGAAGTTTTTCAATCTGTTAAAT
>JBAZQU010000055.1:0-3982 GCA_041645035.1 Candidatus Altimarinota bacterium
ATGAGTTCCAGATAACTAACGCCTTCGTAATAGGGATAGCTTTCAGGCACGTCGTCAAAAGAGGCGAAGGCGTTTTGGGCGAATAAGCCAAGAGAAAATAAGAGGGCGAACAGGGACGACCGGGCTATGCCCGGGAGAAGGATTTTTTTCATGCAGGCAGCCTAACACGACGGAAAGTGAACTGCAAATTCCTTTCCCTGTTCTTTTTCTTCGTGGATTTACTCACCTGGGAGCGATTGTTCACGGTTCATAAATCCACGAAGAAAATCATGGAAAGGAAATTCGAGTTCCTAAACAGAGGAAGACTCCCCTTGGTAACTCTGTTTAGGAATTTGCAGTTCACTTTAACTCTTTTAAAAAAAGGGAAAATCTGGTATAATTAATAGATTTAAATCAGATAAAAAAATGAAAGCTGGCGCACTCGTGAATTTGATGCTTATTATCACGCTCTCCGCTGGGCTGGTTTTCGGTTCTTTTACGACTTTTCCATCCGCCGATTCTTCGGCTGAAGCAAGCGTCGACTTAATGACAAGTCTCACCGGAACCGGCGCCGCCAGCCTAAACGGTCGCGATAGTCTAAGTTTGTTTGAAGGCGGCAATGCCGAGTGGTCCTGGGATGCCCCCACGGAGACTGTGTCCGCCACTTTGAGCGGCGGGGAATTGTTTTTTGCCACCTTGGCGGATGATTTTTCCGTGAACGTGCTCACTTCTTTTGTTCGCGTGGAATCTCAAAATAGTTCCGCCCTGGTAAAACTGGACGAAACAGGTGAAACCCTTACCGTTTACGCGCTTGAGCATCCTACTCTGGTGACCTTTGTACTCGACGGAGAAGATTTGGACTCGCTGTTGGTGCCCACGGGAAGTTTCATGAAAATCCCTTCTTCTAAAATCACTTCAACGTTGGGGCGACTTAGACTCACCAAACTTACCAAAGAATTCCCCGTTTTTTCCTTTGAAGAAAGTGAACTTAGTGAAGCGGAGTTGGCCGTGTACAGCGCCAGTCAGTCCGCTTATGACCTTAGCGCGCTGAGCTTTGTGCAAGATAGTCAGAGTGCGAGTCACTTTGGTCCCGCGCTTACGGGATTTAACTCGATCCTCAGCAAGACTTATGAAATTTTTAAGGATACTTTGACGATTTTGCCTTCAGCGGAGGAACGCCTCGCGGAAGATCAGAAAGAGGAATATTTAATCTACGGAATGACAAATCTTTTGTTTGGAGACGCGGCAATCGGTGAAAAATGGGTGAATGATTGGAAAAATGCCGACCCCGATTCCGAACAAGTGGAAGAAATTTATTCCGCGCTTTTCTTTGCACTGCCGGGGGATGATTTGTATCCTGTAAAAGCAGCGGCGGCAGAGATTTTATATCCGAATGCGGAACCGCTCGTGGCTCTCCGCAGGCAGCTTCAGGAAATTGAGGCCTTGCTTAATCGAGGCTCCGTCGTGGAGGCGCAAAGTGCCTACCAAAGCTATCAAGAAAAATTTGAGGCCGCCCTGCAAAGCGGAGACTTGGACAAGGAAGAATATTTGGACGACATCAGTCGCGAATACTACTTACTCGAACTTTTGCTTCGCAGCCACGCCGTGTTTTATACCGGCGACAGCGTACAGCTTTTGTCGGAGCTTGAATCTAAAATCCTTTCTTTAGCCGGGTCTGATCAAGATTTGGATGAAGAGCGACAGGCCTTTGTGCAAAGCAAAATCCGCTACTTGGAAAATCTCTTCGATTTTGTGATTGAACGTAAAATTTCTATTGAAGATGCTACCGATTTGGCCAATGAGCTCGTAGCAGATGCCGAAAGCTACCTTGGATCCATCACTTCCGAAGTGGCTGTTCGCACGTACTTTGTCAGCAAACTGGAGGAATATGACCTTTCCATCAAGTTCATGAACTCGCCCGAATTTTATTCTTACGACAGCTTTTCAGAAGGTCTGAAAGATTATCAGGCCAAGGAAGAAGATTTGGAAAATCTCAATCAGTACATTCAGAGTCTTCGCTCCGGGGATGAAACGGGCACGATCGTTCCTCTGGAAGAGGCCATTGCCGAAGCGGAAGCCGACCTTCGGGCCAACGGCATCCAGTATAAAGAAGTGAAATCTTTGGGGGACAATGCCAACCGTCTTTTTGAAATTGTGGGAGGGAATACGGGTGGGTACGCATTTGAGGCCAACTATGACCGCGAAACCAAGATTCTTTATGATACTGTGGTGGAAGGTACTTTGCGCTTTTCCACCGGCTTAAGTTTGGAAAATGCCAATTCGGTAATTGAAACTGCTATGACGGAGGCTGCGGTTACTACCGAAGAGGGCGAGGAGGCAACGACCGGGGAAGAGGGGGAAAAAACCTCTTTAACCGAGGAGGTGGCCATTTCCCGAGTGGAAACGGCATTTGAAGAAGCGGGTCTGAAATTAGGCGCATTCACTTTTGAAGTGGTGAATTTAGAAGAAAATACTTTCACGTTTGAAGGAGTGATGACTGACGCCAATCTGGTCGTTTCGGGGACTTACGATCTTGATACGGGCCTCGTCACGGAAGTAGTGTGGGAATTGAATGAAACCCCGCAAAGTTTCCCTGACATCAGTTTAAGTCAATTTGAGAGCGCGCTTTACGCGACTTATTCGACACTTTCAGGTGAGTAAATTCACGAAAAGAACAAACGGGAAAAGGAAATTTGCAGTTCACGTAAATTGGTGTGACACGGCCGAGTTTCTTTGTTAGAATTCCGCCGATTTAATTTTATTATGGCCGATCAACAGTATTCAGCGGATCAGATTCAGGTCTTGGAAGGCTTAACGGCCGTTAGAAGACGTCCGGGAATGTACATTGGAACCACGGATATTGAAGGGCTCCACCATCTGGTGTGGGAGGTTTTGGACAATGCGATTGATGAGGCGATGGCCGGGTTTTGTAAGAATATTGAAGTGGATATTTATGAAGATGGTTCGTGCCGAGTTACAGACGATGGGCGTGGTATTCCGGTGGATAAACATAAAACAACCGGTAAATCCGCATTGGAAACGGTTTTGACCGTGCTACACGCCGGAGGAAAGTTTGGTGGTGGAGGATATAAGGTTTCCGGAGGTCTTCATGGGGTGGGAAGCAGCGTGGTCAACGCGCTTTCCATACATCTCAAGGCCGAAGTTCGACGAGACGGTAAGCTTTATGCTCAGGAATACAGACGAGGAGAAGCAACCGGGGAAGTGAAAGTGGTTGGAACTTCTGAAGGCAAGGGTACCGGGACGGCTATTACCTTTACGCCGGACCCTGAAATTTTCCCGGATCGGAACTTTATTTTTGAAACCATCATGAATCGCGCTCGTCAACAGGCTTATTTAACTAAGGGCGTGACCATTCGTCTTCGTGATCGTCGTGATTCTCGAAGGATCATGTTTTATTTTGAAGGAGGGATTAAATCTTATGTCCAGCATCTCAATCGAGATCGAGAGAAAATTGGAGGCGTTATATATATAGAAAACGAAGTTCCAGAAGGGTTGATTGAGGTTTCCCTTCAGTACACGGAGGCTTTTCAAGAAACGGTGTTTACTTTTGCGAATAACATTCACACGGTTGAAGGGGGAATGCATCTTACCGGGTTTCGTAGCGCATTGACCCGTGTGCTCAACAATTACGCTCGCAAAAATGAGCTTATCAAAGAAAAAGACCAGAACTTTTCAGCGGAAGATGTGAGAGAAGGTCTTACGGCTGTGGTCTCCGTGAAATTGGCAGATCCTCAGTTTGAAGGACAGACTAAGAGTAAGCTGGGAAATGCCGAAATGCGAACGGCTGTGGAAACCGTGTTTGGAGATCATTTGGAACAATACATGGATGAAAATCCCACGGATGCTCGTGCGATTGTTGGGAAATGTGCTTTAGCTCAACGCGCTCGCCTCGCGGCTCGCGCCGCTCGTGACACGGTGATTCGTAAAGGGGCCCTCGAAGGCATGACTCTTCCCGGGAAACTTGCGGATTGTAGTTCCAAAG
>JBAZQU010000017.1:0-22261 GCA_041645035.1 Candidatus Altimarinota bacterium
TCATGAGCGTTTCACCCAAAGTTTGCAACTCATGACCTTCTACAAGAGTCCACTTTTTTTCGAGAATGAGCGGGTGAAGTTCTTCGCGCAGAGCTTCGGGAAGTTCGGCAACCACGTGGATGCCGGTGTCGTGCGGGTAGTCGTTGAGGAGTGCGGCGAGCGGACCGACGCGGATGGGATCGTCCTGGAATTGTACGCCTACATCGAGGCGGCCGGCATGCAAAATTACGAGACAGGAGTAACCGGGCTCCGCCGGGAGGGCGGCTTTGAGACGGAGGAGCGCGAACGAAGTGAGCGCGTAAAGCTTGGCATGGAGACCTTCAGCAAGTGCATTGGCGAAGGCCACGCCGGTGCGCAGCGAGGTGAACGAACCGGGACCCTTCACTACCACGATGTCGGTGATGTCGGATTTTTCGAGGCCGGCTTCTTCAAGCATTTTTTGTAAAAACGGCACGAGGTTTTCGACGTCACGACGTTCATCCGTCCAAGTTTTTTCGCTAATTAACTCCAGCTCGTCTTTGTTGGAAGGATTTTCACGCAAAAGAGCCATTTCGTGGGCGGGCTGTGCGGTATTGATGGCAAGGATCATAATGTTCCGAGGGCCACCCCAGTGTAGTAGTACTTGATGATTTCTTCAAATGACCAGCCTTTTTCGGCAAGAGCCAGGGCACCGCAACCGGAGAGTCCCACGCCATGTCCGGAGAAGGCTGTGGATTCACAGTAAGTATCCGGAACAGAAACGAGATAAGGCGTATCGGTCCAGCCCCAAACTTCTTTAGCGCTCTTGGTGGCTACTCCATCGGATTTGCTGAAGTAAGGGGTCTTAATCACGGTTCCTTTGTAGGTCACCACGATTCCTTCCGTGTCTTGCGCGGCCTGCGCTACGTTCGGATGACGGAGTTCATAGCCATAGCCGAGATATTTTTGAAAAGTGCTCGGATCGTCTTCCCCATCGTAAGGCATGCCGGGGAATTTTTCAGCCTGCGTGATGTAATAGTACGCATAGCTGCGAGCTAAAATCGCCATGGTCTTGAGTTTTTCTTCGGGCGTATCGTTGGTTTCTTCCGCCATCCCCATTAAGTAATCTTCCAATGCAAGTTCATTGATGAGAATTGTTTCGTTGTCTACTTCGCGGACTTCGATAGTACCGCGGAATTTATTGTCATTTATGGTTGGGTCCCAGCTGGCCGTTTGATACATCGTGAGAATTTTCATGATGCCATCATCTTCAGGAACAAAGCGTACGGCGCCATCCACGGTCCATTTATTGGAACCGGAACTCACGGTGAAATTGGAAGTGCCCACTGTTACTCTCACGCGACTGTTAGCGTCAAAAACTTTCAACAGTTCATCGTCGTCGTACAGCGCGAATATACTTGTGGAAGTTACTGTGGGCGTTCCCACCTCATTGTCGGGAGTGAGTTTGATACGAATGGGATTTTCATAGTCCACTGTTTCAAATGCCGCATCGCCGGCCACCGTGATATTCATTGTGTAAGCATTGGTGGTGAGATTGGAGCTGCCCAGACGTGGACGAATAGAGAGTTCATAATCTCCGAGCTCATCGGGCGCCGTGATACTAAAATAAACGCGACTGCTGGCACCGGGTTTTAAAGTTTGAAAGGCTGCGGTAGCCTTACCGGTTTCCATTCCTTTGGGTTGAGTGAAAGCCAGTGTGAAGGCTTTGGACCCACTGGATGTCCAACTCGTATCAGAAGTATTTTTGACTTGAACCCAAACATATTTTTTCTCACCGGGGTCGAAGCTAAGATCGTCATACTCATCTCTAATAATCCCCTCGTCGTCATCTTCTTCCTCGGGGACTGAAACGTCAGTCTTCTTTTCCACTTCCACGTAAAAACCGAGGTCCATATATTGATCAATTTTTTTCGTTCCATTGAACACGGGCGTGGCTTCAAAATGAGCAAGGCCACCTTCGTCCGTAGCCTTTACCGTAAAGCTGAATGTCGCGGTTTTACCCGGAGCCACTGAGCTTTCTTTCATCTCAGCCGTGTGCTTTTTGCTGTCCTTGGGGATGGTGACAATTTTGTCTGCCTCTGTATCGGTATTCACGACCAAATAGGTGTCATCGTTCCAAGTTTCATCACCGGTGTTTTTTATTCTGATTATAATGCCCGATTGATCGCCCGGATCCAGCAATACCAATTCACGGTCTGTTATTTCTTCGTAGGTAAATTCGCCGGTTTTTTCTTTTCCCTCTAATGAAGCCGCAACAATTTGTCGGATGTCTTCCAAATAATCATAAGTGTAATCGCCGGGACACGCCGTGCTTTCCACATCGCTGTGGCCGAGCAGATTTTCCATGGATTCCCCCCGATATTTCCCGGTACCATCCACGTCAATATCGTGAAGGTCCGCCTTCTCGTAGATCAAGGCTGTGAGGGCTTGCATCATTTCTCCGGGCACGGGATTTTCTTCGTAATTTCCCAGCAAGGCAATTCCAATGGTTCCGGTGTTATAACCGGACGCGTGACCCGCCACCACGCCTTCGTCTCCGGCGCGGCCTTGATACACGATTCCATCGGGCGCAATGATGTAGTTATATCCAATGTCTCCCCAACCGCGAGTAACCGCGTGGTAGTAATAAATGGCGCGAATAGATTCTTCGGGATTGCTCACACTTCCGCTGGTAGCCGTGTGATGGATGATAATTTTTTCAACATTTTTTGGATATTCCTGCGGCCATAAATAAGGGTTCCCGTCTTCATCTCCGGTACTGGTTTCTACGATTTCCAAATTGGGATCGGTTTCGACATAATCTTCGTCATACCCGTTCGAGCTAGTATCACTATCGTAATAACGGCGAAGTAGCATTTCCTCGTCGGCGCCCCAGTCCTCACGAGTCTGAATTTCGTTATTGTCCTTGAAAATAAGTTTTGTCAGTGTGGCTAGCGGAGAATTTTTGCCCCCATCCACGGTATCAAAAGAAACGTTGCTGAGTTTGGGAGTTATAGAGGTGTCCTGCGTGGCCAGAAACACGCGGTACTGAAACGCCTCGCTTTCATCCGTAATCACATAGGTCCACAAATCGTTGTCGCCATCGGGATGGTCATTGTCTTCTTCAAGAGATTGCCAATCGGTCCAAACCCCTTTGGTGGAACGGAAACGAATTTCAAGCGCGGCTGAGGTGCCCTCGGGCAGGGCTTCTTCCCAGTTCAAACCAAGCAACTCAAAACTGTTATCGGCTTCGTACACATTGGAGACAAACCGACGTTCCGTTTGGTAATGCGCACCCAATTTAATAGAAGACTCGGCTTCGCCGAGGATCGATGCGGTCGGCTCCAGAGGAAGCGTGAGAGATTGGTCCCCTTGAATGTGCGTGCTGCTCATGGGACTACCGGAGCCCAGCAATGCCAGCACAGGCAGAGCCAAAAGTGTCCAAAATGTGATCTTCTTGAGGAAATTCATCATATCATTATAGCATTTTTTAAGGCTTTTCGGAAGTGCGGAAAGCGTGCTAAACTTCTCACACTTTCCCATTCGTTACAACTCAACTATGGTTACTATTGTTACAGACAAAAATTTCGCTGAAGAAGTTTTGCAGTCCAAGGTTCCCGTGCTCGTGGATTTTTTTGCCGAATGGTGTGGCCCCTGCAAAATGATCGCCCCTCTCGTTGAAGAGTTGGCCGGCGAATATGAGGGCAAGGCCAAGGTGGTGAAAGTGAATGTGGATGAAAGTATGGGGACGGCGCAAACTTACGGCGTGATGAGTATCCCTACTCTTATTTTCTTCAAGGACGGCAAAGAAGTGGATCGCAACGTGGGAGCCGTACCTAAAGACGCCATGGCGGAAAGGCTGGATTCACTGATCAAATAAGCTGGGCTCTTCCCCCGGCAGGTGCAGTTCGCGAGCGTCCATTTTTTCGTAGATTTTTTGCTGACGCAAAGCCTCTCTTTGTGCCCGCACGTCACAATCTTCATTTTCCTTGTGACCGTTGTGGCCGCGCACCCACTTCCATGCAATTTTCTTATCTAGCAGGTGGGGCATTAAGCGTTCCCACAGGTCCAGATTTTTCTTGCGTTTCCAGTTTTTAGTGATGGTGCTGATAACCCAAGTGGAATCGCTATAAATCTCCATGGTTTGCTCGCTTGGATGCGTTTTTTCGAGCCAGCTGAGCGCTTCAATCACCGCGGTAAGTTCCATGCGGTTATTGGTGGTATAAGGTTCACCACCCTGCTTTCGAGTTTCTTTTTTGTCCACTCTGGCAAGAAAAGCCCAGGCCCCGGGGCCGGGATTTCCGAGACAGCTTCCATCCGTGTAGATTTGAATCTTCATGGGCCCAATTGTAGCAAAGTTTTTGCGAATAAAAGAATTGACTTGAAAAAAGCCCACCATCCCACTAAGATGAGCCAGCCTTTTGCGGATGGTCCGCATGAGGAACATGCGGGTGTCGTATAGTGGCTATTACCACAGCCTTCCAAGCTGTTGAGAGGGGTTCGATTCCCCTCACCCGCTCCAAACGGAAAATTCAAACTTTTTTGCGGCGGCTGCCCACGGAAAACCCAATTCCACGGCGGCTTTTTGGCCGATGATGTGGAAGTTCGAGCCAATTTTTTGCAGAAAGCTTCGCTTTCCTTCTAAATTTCCAGAATCAACGAAGTTGAGGGCTTGGTGAGCCGACAAAATCCATTCTTTGAAGAGTTCGAGCCAATAAAGTCCTCTTCCGCCGGATTCTTTTAAATTCTCTTTGATTTCAATTTTACGGTTTAAGAGTTTCTTCTTGGTTTCGGTATATTCCTCATTGGTTATGGTTTGCTCAAGGTAGGCATCGAGCAGGCGCATTTGCTTTTCTTCTAAAACCTTGAGCTCCATTTTAATTTCACCGGCGGAAGAGGACGAAACGGTCGAAGCCTCTTTGTAATCTTGTTCCCATCGTTTCATAAACTTTTCTTTCCAGTCATCGCTCAAAGCAACTTTTTGAAAAAGCTCATTGAGCTGTTTAACCAGTTCTCGCTCCTCAACATATTTCTGACTGCAAACACGGTTCTTTTTGGTGCAGCGGTAATAGATATACGTGCGGCCTGATTTTTTTATTTTCTTTTCAGCGGTAATCGCACGGCCGCACTCTCCACAGCTAAAGATCCGGCAAAAAGCAAAAGAATTGTTGTCTTTTGCTTTTTGCGGCTTAGATCGCTGCTCTATTACCCGCTGCACCTTGTCAAAAAGTTGCTTTGAGATTATCGGTTCATGGCTTCCATGATAGGCTTCGCCCTTTCTTGTAATAACTCCATAATAGAATGGATTTTGTAACATACCTTCAATTCTTGAGAGCACCAAAGCATCATTAGTACGTCGGCTCACCAAGCCCAAAGAAAGCGACAATTTTTGTAAATTTTCCAGCGTAGATTCTCCGGTGGCATACGCCTGAAAGAGCGTGCGAACTGCTTTCCATCTTTCTGGGTCTTTAACGATGGTGTGGTGTCTCAATTCGTTCAAATATCCTACTGGAGCCAGTCCGGGCAGTTCGCCGCGTCTTAACTTTTGGCGTATGCCACGTTTAATGTTTTCCGAGAGGTTATCGATGTAATATTTACTTTGCCCAAAAGCGATATTGAGCATGAACTTACCTTGAGGTGTGCTATCAAACCAAAAGGTAGGGAATTTTAGCGTTCCTATTTTTGCTTCGTCTATCATATAAATGATTCTCCCTCCATCCACGCTATTTCTCGCTAACCTGTCAGGATGCCACGCTAAAATTCCTATGCTATCCGAATGACCGCCAAGTTCAATTTGCGAAATCATTTTGTTAAAAACTGGTCGTCCCGGAACTTTTGCCGTTTTACTTTCTATAAATTCATCAATGACTTCCAGTTTTTCTTTTGTCGCAAATTCTCGTAGTTCCGTCACTTGTCCTTCAATAGAAAGAACTTGGCGGTCATCTTCATCCGTTGATTTTCTGGCATAGATAAAATACTTCATAGGGCTTTATTGGTTATCGCTTTTGGGCAAAGCCGTGCTTCGCACGGAAAATTGTCGCTTTCTTTAACTGGAAATTTAGAAGTTTTGCCTTCGGCAAAAAGCAAAAAATTGGCTATAAAACCGAATGGTATTCTGTTTATTTTACCATTCGGTTTTATTCCGCGCTCCGCGCGGCGAACTTCCACGTCATCGGCCAAAAAGCCGCCGTGGAATTGGGTTTTCCGTGGGCAGCCGCCGCAAAAAAGTTTGAATTTTCCGTTTGGAGCTGCCTCTATGAAGAGGTTCGGACTTATTTTAAAGGTTCTGGAAGCTAGCTTCCAGCGATTTTTTGCTGAACCCTGCGCCAGCGCGCGTTGAAAGGGGGCAACGCACGCTGGCGCACCCAAGCACTCCTCCTCGCGCCGCCCGAAAGGGGGCGGGCGGCCCGCAATGGGGCTTTGTGAAAATTCAATATGGGAAAGGACGGGCAGGCAAAAATTCCTCTCCCTGACCCCCTCCTTTTTGCCTGCCCGCATCAAAGAGGTGCCGTTTTCGGGGCGGTTAAAATTTTGTTTTTTATCATCCTTTTGGTGGGAATGGATCATGGCCGTATGAGTTACGATATTGGAATGTTCCATCCTCTTTTTTGACTATCAGTTCGGCGTTTTGATTTTTGGCCAATTCGATTGCTCTTTTTAGAGCTTCGGCTTTGGTATCAAATAGGCCAGCCGCTTTTCTCGTACCGGACGTTTGAACTTTCCATAAATCCTGCGCTTTAATGGAGGATAGAAATACTTTTTTCATAGGTTTGATAAGTTATAGATTACTATAAATTTACAGTTGACGAATACATTCTTACAAAATATAATTCCAGCGTCAAGTAAATTATTTTTCTATGATTATAGGCGGTCTTTTAACAAAGAAACAGAAGGAGGTACTAGACTTCGTACAGTCTTTTAGTAAAAAACATGGCTATGGACCTTCCCTGAAGGAGATTCAAAAAGCCATGGAGTTTACTTCGCACTCGACCGCTCAATTCCATGTTAACCAACTAGCAGAAAAAGGATTTTTAAAAAAAAGTTCCGGGGTTGCTCGCGGTATTGAACCCCTGAAACGAGAGGATGTTGTTGAAATTCCTATCCTCGGCACTGTTCCGGCTGGTGGTCCAGCGGAAGCCTTACAAGAGAGCGAACCAGAAATAAAAGAAATTCCAAAATCTATGTTGAGAAAAGATCGTAAAAGGCATTATTTCTTGAAAGTGAAAGGTGACAGCATGATCGAAAGAGGAATTTTGGATGGGGATTTGGTGCTGATTCGGGAGCAAACAGATTTTGATAATGGTGATATAGTTGTAATTGCAGATGAAAACTGGAAGGTAACGCTTAAAGAGGTCATCAAAGAAAAAAGGCACGTTACTGTAAAACCAGCCAATCCTAACTATCAAATTTACACCCTCCAGCTTGGGAATTGCCAAATTGTTGGCAAAAAAGTTGGCCTTATCCGAGAAAATTAAAGTTTATTTATGAATAGCGACATTGTAGTAAAACTTAAATCTCTTGTATCTCGTTTCGAAGAAAATGAGAGTCAATATGTTGCTTCTGGCTCGTCTTATAATGAGACGGAACTTAGAACAGAGTTTCTTAATGAGTTTTTTCAATTATTAGGTTGGGATATTTTAAACTCAAAAGGTTTTTCAAAGCCATTTCGAGAAGTCGTTCTTGAGGCTAATGTTTCCGAAGAAGATAAAAATCAAAAACCCGATTATGAATTTCGTTTAAACGGAGAAAGAAAATTCTTTTTGGAAGCAAAGAGACCTTCCGTTGATGTACTCTCCTCAAAATCATCAGTTTACCAAGCTCGTCGATATGGCTGGAGCGCTGGTCTCTCTATTTCCGTGCTTTCAAATTTCAGGAATTTGGTTATTTATGAAACCGTTACTGCACCTTCAGAAAAGGACGATGTGCGCATATCGAAGATCCACGAGTTCCATTATAAGCAATATGTTTCGTGTTTTGAGGAAATATATTCTTTACTTTCAAAGGAAGCTGTTTTAAGCGGTCATTTTGATAAAGTCTTCGTTACGCCAGCAGATGAGAGAAGAGGGCGTTTGTCATTTGATAGCTATTTTTTGGATCAAATTGAAAAGTGGAGAATTTTATTGGCTAACGACATAAGTAAAAATAATCCAGCAATTTCAGCAGAAGAGTTGAATTACTTAATTCAAGTTTTTATTAATAGAATTGTTTTTTTGCGCATTTGTGAAGATAGAAATCTTGAAAAATATGGCACTTTGCAGGCACTTGATAAGCAAAATGCAGTTAAAGAGTTGCTGCAACATTTTTATGATGCAGATAAGAAATATAATTCAGGACTTTTTGATTTTATTAAGGATAAACTTACTCCTTCTGTTATCTTATCGAATGATGTCTTAATTGAGATAGTTACAGACTTGTATTATCCAAACAGTCCTTATGCATTTTCAGTTGTCGATCCTAAGATACTTGGTGATATTTATGAGCAGTTTCTCGCAAAAATAATTGTTATAGGAAAAAAACGGGAGATTAATATCGAATATAAGCCTGAAGTTAAAATAGCGAATGGCGTTTATACAACGCCTTCTTTTATAGTTAGGGAAATAGTCCATAGGACAGTCGAAAATAGGATTTCAAGCCCCGAAGAGCTAGAGCATATTAGAATCATTGATATTGCTTGTGGTTCAGGAGTTTTTTTACTTGAGGCGTATTCTTATCTACTTGCACATTCTCTGGAGTTTTATCTAAAAAATCATAAAAAAGATAAAGTGCGGAAAGATGATTATGGGGATGAGCATCTTACATTAGAAGCGAAAAAGGAAATATTGCAGAACCAGATATTTGGTGTCGACATTGATGAGCGAGCAGTTGAGGTTACAAAATTTAGTTTATTGTTAAAATTACTTGAAGATGTTTCTTCTCCTGAGATAGAAACGACAGCTAAGAATAAGAAAAAAGTTCTCCCTTCCCTTGAGGCTACAATTCTTTGTGGGAACAGCATTGTTGACGGTAAATATTTTTCTTACAGAGGCATTTCTAAACTAGAGCACCTTGAATTATCCCTTGTAAAGCCATTTGAATGGAATACAGCTTTTCCGGAGGTATTCTCTAATGGAGGTTTTGATGTAATTGTTGGCAATCCTCCTTACACTAAGATACAGAATATGGTCCACTACTCACCACAGGAGGTTGGATATTATCAAAGTAAGTATGCTCCATATTTGTCTTCTCATGCGAACAATTTCGATAAATATCAATTATTTTTTGAAAGAGCTATTTCTTTACTTGCAAAGAAAGGATGCCTGGGCTTTATTGTTCCACATAAATTCATGTCAACAAAAGCTGGGGAGGCTTTAAGAGGAGTAGTTGCAAATAACAAAATTCTGAAAGAATTGATTCATTTCGGTGCCAATCAAGTTTTTGGTTCGCAGGCTACAACGTATACTTGCATAATTATTCTACAGAATAATGAAAATCCTACTTTTGCATTTGAAAAGGTGTCTAATTTGGCTAAATGGAGAGCTGCTCCAGCGAAAGAATCAATGATTGATATATCATCTGAAGCCTTAGGGGAAGGCCCATGGGTCTTCCCAAGTAAGAGAGAGAAAGAGATTATCGCGCAAATCGAAAATGTTTGTAAAAATAAATTGTCAGATATCGCAGAGATTTTTGTAGGAATTCAAACAAGCGCAGATAAAATCTTCTTCTTAAATCCAGAAAGCGAGGATGCTAAGTTTATCTACTTTACTCATTCCAATGGGCTAAGTGGCAAAGTCGAAAAGGGAATATTGAAGGGGTCTATTTTAGATCAAACCATCTCACCTTTTCGCTCAACAGTCTCGAATAAGCAGTTAATATTTCCTTATGAACAAAAAGATGGCGAAAGTACATTGTTAACTGAAAATGAGCTTAAAACAAAGTATCCTCATGCTTATGAATATTTGTCTCGTTATAGAGAAAAATTGAAAGCAAGGAATATGCCAAATGCAGAAGAGAACTGGTATCAATTTGGAAGATCTCAGAGTCTAAATAAGTTTGGTACAGAGAAATTAATTATCAAAAATCCGGCGCTACATGCATGTGTAGCTTTTGATGGTAACAATGTCTTTTTTAGTGGAGGAGGAAATGGGCCTTATTATGGCGTCAGACCACGTTCAGGGAATGATATATTTTTCTTGATAGCTTTGCTCAATCATCCAATTTTTGATAAATGGGTTAAGTTACGGAGCAGTGTATTCCGAGGAGGATATTATTCTTTTGGTAAACAATTTATAGAAGGATTTCCTGTAAAAATTCCAGTTAGTCTTGATGATAAAAAGGCTGTTAAAAAGGTTACCGAACATTGGATGAAAATAGTTGAGTTAAACAAAGAGCTTGGTACTACGCCTCATCAGGCTACTGAACTTTTACGGCAAAAAAGGTATTTGAAGCTTGAAGCAGATAAAATTTTGTCTGAGTTTTATGGCGTTATTCACGATAATTTAATAATCGAAAATGATGAAGAAAATGGAGATGAACAATAAGCTTCGTGGTGGATATTACACGCCACCAGAAATTGCTAAATTTCTCACACTATGGGCACTTAATGGCTCAGAGGAGAGTAGGACAGTTTTGGAGCCTAGTATGGGCGATGGTGCATTTATTCTTCCTATTGCAAAAGAGCTATCAAGACGAGGAGTTTCTAGGGATGTTGTTGCAAAGAGTATCTTTGGCGTTGAATTGTTTGAGCAGGAGGTGGCAAAGGTCAAACATTCTTTAAAGGCTTCTAAATATAACCCAGAGAAGTTCAATTTGATTTGCGGAGATTTTTTTTCTGCTATTGAAGGGCCATTGAAAGATAAAAAGTTTGATTTAATTGTTGGCAATCCGCCATTTATTCGCTATCAAAATTTCCCCGAAGAGCAGAGAAAGATAGCATTTGAGATACTTTCTAAAAATGGTTTTCACCCTAATAAGTTAACCAATGCTTGGCTTTTCTTTTTGTTAGTAAGTATTTTTCATTTAAAAGAAAATGGAAAACTTGCAATGGTTATTCCTGCTGAATTACTACAGGTAACGTATGCTGCAGAAACTCGTGTTTTTCTTAGTAATTTTTTCCAATCAATCACCATAGTATCTTTTAAGAAATTAGCATTTCAAGGGATACAACAAGAGGTAGTGCTGCTTCTTTGTGACAAGAGTAATACAACTCCAAAGGGCATAAATTTTGTAGAGTTATCAGATATTGGTGAATTACCTCCACTTGCTGATATAAAAAGTCCTGCTAAATTTAAACCTATTGATCACAATACTGATAAGTGGACGCAATACTACTTAACACAAAAAGAGATTTTATTGCTTCGTAAGCTCAGGAAGCATAGGAAAATTTCAAGGTTAGGAAATCTTCTGGAAGTTGATGTCGGTGTTGTCACTGGTAATAACAATTTTTTTGTAGTGAACGGTGAAATGGTGGATAAATATAAACTACAATCTCATGTTGTACCGCTTGTTGGTCGAAGTGCTCAATTTAGTACTGGGATACACTTTACGAAAAAAGATTGGGAAAAATTAAATGGTAATAATGGCTTATGCTATCTTTTTTCATATGATATCCCTGTAGATGATGCAACTCCTGTAGGTGTGAAGGAATATTTACAGGTTGGCATTAATAATGCTGTTCCAGAAGGTTATAAATGTAGAATAAGGAAAATGTGGCACTCTGTTCCATCCGTAGGGGTTCCCGAAGCTTTATTGTTCCGTCAAATTCATATTGGCCCAAGATTAATATTAAATAAGGCCAATACAGTGCCAACCGATACTATTCATCGAGTTTATTTTAAAGATTCCGTTGATAAATCTAAGCTTGTTGCTTCCTTTCATAATTCACTGACATTTGCCTTCAGTGAAATCATGGGGCGTAGTTATGGCGGTGGTGTACTTGAGCTAGAGCCTAGTGAAGCGGAAAATCTTTTAATTCCATATCTTCAAGAGGAAAGTTTTGATGTTGATAAAATGAATCAGATTATTAAAAAAGATGGCATGGAAGCAGCACTAGATTACTCTGATGATATTCTCCTAATTCATGGTCTTGGTCTATCTAGGATTGAAATAAATATGTTGAGACAAATTTGGATGAAACTCTCTCAAAGACGAACGACACGCAAGAAGGCTTAAAATATATTCCTTGGCTTATGCACATAACTGCTTCAAAACTCTACGACTATCTTCAATGTAAACACCGCGTCTGGCGGGATATTTATGGGCCTCAAGAGGAAAAAATTCAAGAAACTAATCCTTTCATAGAGTTACTTTGGCAAAAAGGGGTACAGCATGAAGAAAAAATTGTGGGTAAACTTGGTTTAATTGCTGATATGTCAGATGGCTCGCTGGATGAGCGATTTCACAAAACAATAGAGGCGATGAAATCGGAAATTCCTCTCATATATCAGGGTGTTTTGATGCATGGAAATTTACTTGGAATCCCCGACTTACTTAAACGCCTCTCCGATGGAAATTACATGGCGATCGATATTAAATCCGGCAGCGGAATGGAGGGAGTCGATGAGGACGAAGGGGAGGAAGGAAAACCAAAAAAGCATTATGCAGTTCAGCTTTGTTTGTATACTGAACTTTTGAACATTTTGGGATTTTCAAAGCTAAAAAGCGGCAAAATTATCGATATTCATGGCAACGAGGTTGATTATGATTTGGCTGCGTCACGCGGGCCAAGAACACCTCAAACTTGGTGGGAGTTTTATGAACAGATCAAAAAGCATGTCGAGTTTTTAATGAAGAATGAAGATAAAAATAAACCGGCGATGGCGGGTGTTTGTAAGCTTTGCCCTTGGTATACCAGTTGCAAAAAGTGGTGCGATGAGAATCAAGATTTATCGAATATTTTCTATCTCGGCCGCAGTGTTCGTGATGTAATAAATGAAGATTTACTTGTAGAAAGAATCGAAGATTTTTTGGATATTGATGTAGAGAACCTTCTTAAGGAAAAGAAAAAAGACAAAAACTTCCTTAAAGGACTAGCCGAAAAAAGTCTCAGCAAATATCTGAGAAGAGCAAACATTTTGATAAACACCAAAAAGCCGGTTATTTACGAGCCGATAGCGTTTCCGGTAGTAAACTACGAGTTATTTTTTGATATTGAGGACGACCCAACTCAAGATTTTGTTTATATGCACGGTGTTTATGAGCGTCATGGCAATAATGAAAAATTTTTACATTTCACAGCCAAAGAGTTTAGTAATGAAGCTGAAAAAGAGGCTTGGGCAAATTTTTGGAAATACATAAAGTCGCTACCCAAAGACGATTTTGCTGTTTATTATTACTCTCACCACGAAAAAACAAAGTACAAGAAATTACAGGAGCAGTACCCAGATGTTATTTCGATGGAAGAGGTTGAGACATTTTTCGACAATCCGAATGTAATTGATTTATACAAAATAGTTCAAGGACAAACAGACTGGCCGGTTGGGAGTTACTCGCTCAAAGCACTTGCCACATTTTTAGGATTCAAGTGGCGAGATGAAACACCTTCGGGAGCTTTATCTATTCAATGGTTTAACGAATATTTGAAAACCGGTGATGGTAAAATTTTGGAGAGAATATTGCTCTATAACGAGGATGACTGTAAGGCGACTATGGTCTTGAAGGATGCGATTGAAAAATTAATAGTTAGAAAGAATGAGACATAATCGAAAAATATTTTCAGAAAGAATTGAGCTGATACTAAAATCTAAGGAGGCAGCATTATCAGCCGTTCAAATTTATAACAATCCTTTAACGTCTTTTAAATCGGAATCGTTTATAGTGCTTTTTGTGATTGCATGGACGTATTTACTTCATGCCTATTATCGAGATAAAAAGATTGACTATAAATATTACATAATTCCAAATAAGCGAAAAAAATACAAAAGAAATTCAGATGGAACAATAAAATATTGGGAATTGATGGAATGTATCACGGTGGATGAATGTCCGTTAGACAAACACACAATAAATAATCTCAAGTTCTTAATTGGATTAAGAAACCAGATTGAACATAAAAAAGCGGTTGGTTTGGACTCCTATTTGTCAGGAAGGTACCAAGCATGTGCTTTAAACTACAATTATTACCTTAAAAAATTACATGGGGAGAGATACGCTCTTGATAATTATCTAGCTCTAAGTATTCAGTTCGCCGAACTTGACTATGATCAAGCTCAAATCATAAAGGACAAGGAGAGTCTGATCCCTAAAAGTACCCAAACCTATATAGCAAACTTTGATAATGAATTAACAGACCCAGAAATTAAAAATGATAGATTCTCTTATAGACTGCTTTTTGTAAAAGTTAATGCAAAAAGAAAGGGACAAGCTGATAGAGTAATAGAGTTCCTTGACCCCAAATCTCCTCAAGCAAAAAAGATTTCTAAAGAATATTGGGTAAAAGAAGATAGAGAAAAGCCAAAATTTTTACCTACTGAGGTAATAAATAATGTCCGAGGAGCTGGCTTCAAAGATTTTGGGATGCATCAGCATACTCAATTTTGGAAAAAGCATGATGGTAAAAACAAAAATAAAGAATATGGAGCGCAAGTTTCAAAACAATGGTATTGGTATCAAAATTGGATTGATTTTGTTATTTCAGAGCTGAAAAAGAAATAACCCACTCTAATTCCGCCCCGAAAACGGCACCTCTTTGATGCGGGCAGGCAAAAAGGAGGGGGTCAGGGAGAGGAATTTTTGCCTGCCCGTCCTTTCCCATATTGAATTTTCACAAAGCCCCATTGCGGGCCGCCCGCCCCCTTTCGGGCGGCGCGAGGAGGAGTGCTTGGGTGCGCCAGCGTGCGTTGCCCCCTTTCAACGCGCGCTGGCGCAGGGTTCAGCAAAAAATCGCTGGAAGCTAGCTTCCAGAACCTTTAAAATAAGTCCGAACCTCTTCATAGAGGCAGCTCCAATTAAAGAAGCCCCCCCCTCTAGGGGTTTTTGTGGGCTCATTAGTGTTGCCCACTATGCCAAAATTTCTTCGTCAATTTCGTTGATGCTTAATGACTCCTTTCGGGCTAGGCAGTTTTTCTAAGCTCAGCATATTCTTTGCCATCCCAACCATAAAATATGGGCTGCATGACCAGCCCTGGAACGTATTTTAAAGCATCTTCAAGTTCACCTCGTTTCACAGGAGACACTCTAAGTACACCGCCTTGCTTCAGTATCTTATGAACAATGCCAAGCGTCACGATGCTTTTTTCTAAATCAGTGTGAAAGAAAAGATTCCCATAGGTCGAATAAATTACGTCAAACTGATTAGCTGAGGGGTGACTTTCCTCAAAAATAGCCTGAACTAAATATCGCAATTCCCTTCTATGAGGTGGAAGATATAAATCAATTCCAAACGCTTCAATACCTGCATTTCTCATCTCATCTACAAGCTTTCCATTGCCACAGTGCAAATCTAAAACAACTTTGCCCTTCAATTCCTCAAAGTCCACCATCTCAGACGGATAAATTTTTTCATCTACAATATATTCCCTTCCCCTTCCAGTGTAGGAATAGTGTGCAGCATAAAAATTGTCTGGACTCCTTCGAAATAGCTGAAGGCTACCCTCGGGATAATCTTCATCAAGACTTTCCTCTCCTGTGCTCGGCGCGAGCATATTATGCACAACACTCAATCTTACTTCTAGCAAGTTCTGATAGACGATCGTTTCCGCGGCTTTTTCAGTCTCAAGAACTTCAAATGACATGGGAGGTTGATCGAATTGTAATTTGGTTTCCAATTGATGAGGCCTATTGATCTGAATATTATACCACAAAAGTGCAGCTCCATCCTCGTCGAAGACGAGTTTTTTAGTCTCTGTCTTGGGCTTGCCTTTCTCGCCGTTCTCGAAGGTCCCGGTTTCTTTTTAGTTCACGTCCTGCTTTCTCTCTCAATATGGCCAATACTTCAAGAACCTCCCTCCCGTCTGCTCCTTTTTCCCTTTGCTTTCTCTCTGTTTCTCTAGCAGCTGCTGCTGGCGACAGAAGCAGTGATTCGATTGAAGCGTCAGGATATTCGTCGGGTCTTGTCATATATTTGGATTAGAAAATTTATTTGATCATTTCCCTGATACCTCCACCTGCAACAGCCGGGGAATTTAATGCAGCTTGAAGTAGGGCGTGCAGGGCTAGTATATGTTTGCCAAGCTCCGCTTTGTGAGAGCTATCACTAGTCACATCTACCGCATTGTTTCCGACTGCAGATTCCCCTGAAAGGTTAATTCTGATGGTTTCCGGAACAGTGTTTGACGTTGAACCCCCTTGAGTCGTGTCAACAAGTTCTGGAGTATGGCTGGCTTGAACGACTACTTCAAGATTTCCTTGATCGTCAAGTCCGGAAAAACTTACCGCGCGACGCGTGTATTCTTTTGTCCCACCTTTGAGAGCCTCAGCTGCTGAGGGGGCGTCGAGTACTTTCATCACCGTCTCCCTCCCATTAAAAGGGAATACTTTGGGTCCTTTCTCCAGAGCTAACATCCCATCCCTAAGTGTTTCAAAGGTTGCTCCATTCCTTCCGTTTGCTTCTGTCATGTTAAAATAATGTAAAGTATAAGGTTAGATGGGTCGAGTTTAGCACCAATTTGTCTATTTTGTCAACCTGAGCTTTTTCTCGTACTGGACGTGGGCGCTTGTGTTGAGTAACCTATCTTCATGGATTGGTTATCGATGCTTCTCATTGTTGGCGGGCTCTGTTTGTTCGAAACGGTTAGCAGTATCGACAATGCCATTATTAATGCCGAGGTGCTGAATACCATGAGCGCTAGAGCTCGACGATGGTTTTTGCTGTGGGGAATTTTGTTCGCGGTTTTTGCGGTTCGCGGACTTTTACCTTGGCTGATCGTGTTTTTTACGGCGCCGGAGCTTGGGTTCATTGGTTCACTTACCGCGACATTCAGCAGCGATCCCGCAGTTATTGAAGCCATTGAATCCTCGGCGCCGATTTTGCTCAATGGAGGGGGTGTATTTCTTCTTTTCCTGTTTTTTCACTGGCTGTTTTTGGAACCGAAAAATTACGGACTTCGCGGAGAGAAATTCTTTCACTCTCAAGGAGTGTGGTTTTACGCAGTAGTCTCTATTTTGCTCTCCGCCATTGTTTGGCACTGTCTACAAATCAACCCAACTATGGCCTTTGGCGCAGTGGTGGGCTCAACCGCTTTCTTCATCACGCACGGATTCAAAGAGAATGCTGAAAAAGCCGAGGTAAATATGTTACAAAGAGGAGGCATGTCTGATATCAGCAAGATTTTGTATCTGGAAGTGATTGATTCCACCTTTTCCATTGACGGGGTCTTGGGAGCTTTCGCCTTCACCCTTTCCGTGCCGCTGATTTTACTTGGAAACGGGCTCGGAGCGGTGGTGGTTCGCCAACTCACCGTTGGGAATATTGAACGTATCAAAAAATACATCTATCTTAAAAACGGTGCGATGTATTCAATTTTGATCCTGGGAGGCGTGATGCTTGCGGATAGCTTTGGCGTGGATGTCCCCGAATGGTTCTCACCCGTGGTAACGGCCTCTGTGATTCTTTTCTTCTTTTTGAAATCTAAAAAAGCAATCCCTGCTGCCAGTTAAGCCAATAAACAAAAATCGCCCTAAATATGTTTCTAACCGTCTTTCAGCATCAGGTGAGAGCTTGGAGTAAAGTGCAGGACATTGCTGTGACTGAGCTTTTACTTAATCTGTTGATCGACCCCCGAAAGGGTAAACCGGCCAGAAAAAGGTATCTGTCTATTCCTTCTCTTGAAGTACTTAAACCCGCTTCAAACGAGGTGATAGTGGCCAATGGCACTTTGGGAAGAACCATCCATCCAGGCTTACTTAGCGATTAGAAACTTAGGGCGCAACGGGCAGGAAACAGACTTGTTAAGGGTCTTATTTACTACCCTGTGTGCACTAAGTTTCAATTGAATTTTCAAAGATCATCATGTTATTGTATCACGATTCGCTAAATTTCGCAAGTGCCTTTTAATAAGATTTGTGTACACTAATGTCATGTCTCTTCCACAAGGTGCTAATCCTTATTTCACACTTTCTTCCGAGCTGCTGCATGAGCGGCCCTATGTAAAGTTTTATAAGGACATGGTAAAGATCCGCGAGGTAATAAAGGACTACAGTTACATGAAAGTGGATGACAGCGTTGGCATTGTGGCACTGAATGAAAAGGGAGAAGTTGCATTGGTGGGCCAGTGGCGCTACCCGGTTAAACAATATCATTGGGAAATTCCGGCAGGTATGGCGGAGGAAGGAGAGACACCTTTAGAAAGTGCTAAGCGAGAGCTACAAGAAGAAGCGGGTGTGAGCGCGGAGGAATGGACTCTGCTCGGATCCTATCAAATGGATGCTTCAAAAATGGATCAGCAGAATTGCTTATTTTTGGCAAGAAAACTTACGGTGGGGCAAAATGCTCCGATGAAAGACGAAAAACTTACGACCGTGTGGCTTCCCTTAAAGGAGGCTATTGAGCTTTCGGAAAAAGGTGATCTTCGCGATGGATTCACAACGATTGGCCTGCTTAGAGCACAAGCGTATCTCCAAACGAAGGAACAATAACTTCTTTAATTCCGTTGCCAAGCATGGCCACCTTGAGTTCTTCGGCAGCTTGTTCCTCCCCGTGCACCAAGATAAGTTTTTGGAGGCCTTGGATTTTTATGGCGTAGTCGAGCAAGTCGCTTCGATCCGCATGGGCGGAATAGGCATTCATAATTTTAACTTCCAGTTTCACCTCATAAGGCTTTCCAAAAATGTTCACCGGACTTTCTTTTTCAATGATTTTGCGTCCGAGTGTGTTTTGGGCCTGGAAACCAACGATAATAAGGGTATTGCGGTGGTCTTCGATGGAGTTTTTTAGGTGATGGAGAATACGTCCGTGCTCACACATTCCTGAGGATGACACGATGACGCAGGGTCCGTTGTGGTTATTGAGCGCCTTGGATTCTTCAACGGATTGAATGTAATGAAGTTGCGCAAAACTGAAAGGATCGTCCTTGGAATTGAGAAAAAGTTTTTGCGTTTCTTCATCCAGCACGCCCAAGTTCTGACGAAATACTTCCGTGAGATTTACTGAAAGTGGCGAATCCACGTAGATGGGGAGCTCGGGAATTTTTTGCTCATCAATGAGTTTATGCAGGGAATAAATAATCTCTTGCGTGCGCCCCAGAGAGAAGGCCGGAATGAGAATTTTCCCTCCGCGGGCTGCGGTGTCTTTTACAATTTTGGCGAGGTCTTTCTCCGCTTCCAAAATGGATTCATGCAGACGATTTCCATAAGTGGATTCCATCAGCAAATATTCGGTTTGCTCTACCTGATACGGATTACGAATGAGTGGCATGTTGTTACGACCTATATCGCCCGTGAACGTAAATCGTTTAACCTTTCCGTCGTCGTGGTCTTTAATGGTGAGCACCGTGATGGCGGAGCCAAGAATATGTCCGGCCTCGCGGAAGCAGAGCATGATGTCAGGATCATCAAAAAGGTTCATACAGGAGTCGTATTTCACTCCTTTTGCCAGAGGCAAAGTTTTTTCTACGTCCTCAGTGGTATAGAGAGGTTCGATCAAATCCTCCCCTGATTCTTTCTTTTTTTCATTGAGATATTCAACTTCCTTTTCTTGAATAAAAGCGGAATCGCGAAGCATGTAGGCAAGCAAGTCCACCGTGGGTTTCGTACAGTAAATAGGACCGTTAAATCCTTGTTTTACCAGGTTAGGAAGGGCCCCACAGTGATCAATATGGGAGTGGGACAAAATTACCGCGTCTACTTCTTTGGGATCAAAACCGAAATTCTTATTTTTATCGCGTTCTTCGCTGCGTCTTCCTTGGAACATTCCACAGTCGAGTAGGATTTTTTTTCCATTCACCTCCAAAAGGTGACGAGATCCGGTTACTTCCCGATCAGCACCGAAGAAATGGATTTTCATGTTTTTAGGTTGAATAAATCTTTAAATTATAGCACGTTTCGGGTTCTTAAACAACGAGCTACGGTCGCGGTTTTGGTTCCGCACCGTTCACCAAGTCCACCATTTGCTCCACCACGGTAAGCTGACCATCTTGAATTTTTAGACCCAGCACGAGCCCCTCACGCACTTCATCGGAAAAATACTGATCGAAGACGAAATTACCGAGAGAATAATAGATTGGAACGCCATTGTATTCCTCGTGATTTTGGACCACATGCGGGTGATTGCCCCAAATAAAATCGGCTCCGTTGTCCACAAAAGCATGAGCCTTTGCGACCACACTTTCACGCGCGGTAGTTTCGTATTCCCAACCCCAGTGCACGCCAACAATTAGGTAGTCCACGAGTGGATTCACCTCTTTAATTTTGGCGATAGCCGCATCGGTATCCAGACGAATCACGGCATCATTGAGCCCCAAAAATCCAAGAGTGGTGCCGGAAAAATCGTAAGTGATGAAACTGTATTCTCCATTGGGAATGTCGGGGTGACCAAAGGCTTCAATGCCGGCGGCGGTTAAGTAGTCATGGGTTTGTTGAGGTCCGGATTTACCCATGTCGAGCGCATGGTTATTGGCCATACTGAACGTTGTAAAGCCTGCGTTTTTGAGCAAATCCACGACATCCGGCTTAAAATTAAAAATCAACGCAGTGCCGTTGTTGATGTAAGCGGAATCGGTGATGGGACCTTCGAGGTTACCGACCACGAGATCAAGTTCATCCACATCCAGCGCGGACTCAATGGTGGAAATTATTTCCGGCATGTAGGTGAACGGAAAGTCTCCCCCATTTCGCTGACGCAAAGTGTTAACGTAGCGATCGAGCATGATGTCGCCCGTGAAAAGAATCGAGATTACTTCACTGCCTTCTTTTTTTTGCCAAGCTTCTTGAAAAAATTTCGCTTCTAAAGGGTCGGCGCGGTATTTGAAAAAGTGGGCCGACATGGTAAGCACCGTTAAAAACAGGAAAAACAGGGCTGCAAACGTGAGGGCGGGAGCGGGAAACTTCATTTGTGATATTTTTTACCAGCGAGAATGGTGAAGGCGCGATAGATTTGCTCCTTTAAAAATACTCGAACCATCTCGTGAGTGAAAGTCATTTTTGAGAGCGAGAGAATTTGGTGAGCGGCGGCGAGCACGTCCGGGTGCAACCCGTGCGAGCCGCCGATGAGAAATTGGATGCGGCCGGTGCCGAAGTCGCGTTCTTTACGAAGTAACTCAGCGAATTCTTCCGTGGTCAATTGCTTGCCACGCCCGTCCAGAGCGATGATGCGAGAATCGCGATCGAGTTTTTTAAAAAAAACTTCTTTTTCTTCCAACTGCGCTGCTTCTCTCTCATCTTTTTTACCGGCCGGAAGGATACAATTTTCTATTTGCGCAAAAGCGCCGAGTCGTTTTTCATATTCTGCTTCAAGCTCCGCGATAGCGGTTTCTTTCGTTTTTGCGATTTGAAGAATTTGAATACGCATGCACTCAGCCTACCCCTCCAGCAGGTAAGTGCATAGCGGCTGCGTTGGCCTCCACAAGATCCGCTACTTTTTCACCGAAGTATTGGTCCACCAAGTTGACCATTTGAGCGGTGGTTTTGGCTTCACGCACCTTGGGATGATTCAATATCGTGGTGAATCCACCAAATTTTACGAGCTGAGCAATGAAATGTTGATGACTAGCTTCACTGTGAAGGTAACGGGCCTTTTCACCTCCCGCATGCTGAACAATTTCAGCATGTTTCTCTATGAGCGTTTGATTGGTGATCGTTGCTGAATCGGGCACTGCCACCTGAGTGGCTATTGGAGTTATTGCAGTCACTTTAACCGGTGCGGGAGTGGCCACCATGGCACTGCTCTGCGTGGTGCTTTCTGAAATGCGTGATACTTTAGTAAAATCTTCCAAGTGAGAGCCCATTCCTCCAAGCACAACGGCCACTGCAGCAACGGATATGGCGGGAAGTGTACGATCTAAGAGATTTCCAAGTTTTTCAAATCCTTTGTCTACTGTTTGAGCCACTTTATCCGCAATGCGAGCAAACCACCCTTTCTTTCTGGGTGCTGCTTCTGCAATAGGTACCGCCTGTTCAGATTTTCCTTTGGGTCTAGCTATAGCTACTGTTGCAGCGAGATCAAGTGCCTTTAAAACGCCCATAGGCTCGGGGCTATCGAAAGGAGATGTCGGAGGCATCCTTGATTCGACCTTCCTTTGTGGTTGAGCGGTTTCAGTCACTGTTTTACTCACCTCTGCCATTTTGGCCAGTAAGGCACGTGGCTCAGGAGCATCGGTAGCATCCACAACAAAGGGGGCTTCTTCTCGGTTATTCAGATGATCGAACGGTTCGTGTACTAGCATAGACAAAATGT
>JBAZQU010000057.1:0-3678 GCA_041645035.1 Candidatus Altimarinota bacterium
CCTAGGATCACGGGCAAAAACACGAATGGTTTCATCCACCGATAACCTTTTGCTCTCATTCAGCTTTGCGTACTGCTTAGTGAACGATTTTTTAAAAACAATTTTCATTATGCCGCTTGCTTAGATTCTTTGTGTAAGAAAGCGATGGCATCATTGGCAGTTTCAAAAGCTTCAGAAGAGTCTTCGTGCTCTGCGGCAAGAACCGCTTCCTCAAAAGAGGGTGTAAATCCATTCTCAGTCACTCCCATTTGTGAACCAACCGTAATTTTCCCATCTGCGTAGTCGTTCAAGAGAAGGCGGGTGATGAAGGAAATATTCATCCGCTCCTTCTTAGCACGTTTAGAAGCCCTGTTTTTAGTAGCAGTATCAATGGAAATAGTAGAGTAGTCAGACATATGAAAAGTTGTAGAAATTCTACAAGAATTATAGCTTTCTATCCGTCCAATGTCAATGGTCGAGTACGGAAAGGTTACTTTCTCATCACGATCCGTGCAACGCTGAAAAGGCCTCCTCTGCATAAGTATCTCTAATACTGGAAATAAGGCTATTGCCTGTAGGAAAGGCAATACGAGTGTGAAAGGTTCCATCTGAAGAATAAGGACCTCTTAGCTCAGTACTGACTTCAGGCAATCCAATCCGGACAGCGCGGTGGATCAACTCACCTTGCAAACGTGCGCTGCCTTCATCATGCAAGGTGAACAAGTGAACCATTGAAGCCTCTGGATATTTTTTCAATCTGAAAAAAACCATGCTTTGAATGAACTCCCTGACCAAGGCTACAGCGTTAGAATCCCCCGTCACTTCACAAGCTTTTATTGCATCTTCAATATACTTGGGAATAGTACTCGTGTTGTCACTTTTCATCCCCACTTCGTGACCAGCTGCAACGAGCAAGCGTGAGATTTCGTTGGGCACAGAAAGTCCACCTTTAGAAATAGTCCGACATGGAATTTGGCTCTGTGCTAAAAAGGCTTCCATAAAAGCTTGCTGTGCAAGACTTGTAGGATTCAACACGGTATTTGCCATCGTAGCATCACCTTCATTTCTACTTACAACGACCCCCCGCCAGTACGCCATACAGCTAAGGATATGAAACAAATCAAAATTCTCGCTATGAAGATCAACGGGGAAAAGGCCATAGGCTTCTAACTGGTCCAAACCCTTGATGCCTCGAGGCTTCATGCCAGATAAATATCGGCGTACTTTCTCGACACGCATTCCTAAAGCAGCCGCAATAGCAGGTGCCCCCTGGTGGTTACTTCCCATCACTCGTTTATAATTTTATGCTGCAGAAATTTCATCACCTACGTAAGTCTCTAAAATATCCTCTTCTCTCACTTCAAAATTATAGTTCATAGAAAATCGGCAGAACTATAACTTAACAATTTTATTTAGAAATGTCAATGGTCGGGCGATACACAGTATTGTACCCGGGCACCACTGAAAAGGCCGAGAAGATTTCAAGAAAAAGTATACTTAGTTTCAATCAAATAGCTCACTATGGCTGCCAAGTCGTACCAATTCCAGAATAAGCTGATCTTGATAAATCTTATAGACCAAAAGTAAATCCGGTTTGAGGTGGCATTCACGAAAATTTTTCATCGATCCTTGGAGATCGTGATCTTTATGTCTTTTATCCAGAGGTTCTCCTTTTGCTAAGAAGTTAACGATTTCATTAAAAAGTGACAAGTCGAAATGGCCCGACCTAGCAACCCTTTTAAAGTCTTTCTTGAACTGCTTAGACGGGACAATCCTGTACATCAGTCTTTGAGTAAATCTTTTGCCATTTCTTCGGACGAAGAATAGCTTTTCGCCTTACCATCGGCAATATCAGCTTCAAGCTCACGCATATCGTCTAAAATGGCTTTTTCCTGTTCAGGCGTAAATCCATTCACCGTTCGAATAGGGAAAGGGATGCTCTTCGTGATAATAACCTGTTGAAGAAAAAGCTGAATAGCGCTACTCATGTCGAGCCCCATTTCGTTGAAAATAGCAGTAGCTAATTTTTTTCGTTTCTCGTCAGTACGAATATTGATGGTAGTCATAATTATATAATTTAAGACAAAACAATTGTATCACAAAGTGCGCACAATGTAAATACAAATGGTCGGGCGATTCGTAGAATCATACCCGGGCACCTATTTTTGTGGTGCTTCGCGCCATAAAAATGGTCGGGGTTACAGGGCTCGAACCTGTGGCCTTCTGGTCCCAAACCAGACGCGCTACCAACTGCGCTAAACCCCGCTCCAAAACTCCTAAGAGCAAAGCGGAGTATAGGCAAAATGGGGAAAGAGGTCAATCGGAGGCCTATTAGCCGGTGCTTCCTGTAGATCCACCACTGCTAGCCACTGTTGTTTTGGTATCCGCAGTACCCCCTAATCTAGCGATTCTTTGGACATATGTTTCCCCTTTACCGCCCCCGTCTCTATAGGCAACAATTTGTTTTGCAAAAGCTAAAGTATTTTCATTCCCTTTTTCAGGGATGATTGTCATGTCCACTTTAGCAAGAGCCGGCCGTAATTTTTCATATCCTTCTGCCAAAGCGCGTCTTCCCTCATTGATAGCGGCTATTCTTTGGTTATACATTTGCTCAGCTGCTGCAACTTGTTTCTTTTGGTGATTTTTAGTCTCTAAAAGGCCACGAGATCCTTCGCGGACTGCTTTATAAGTTGCTATTGCATCGTTTTCTCGTTTTACCAGGGTATCCTCTTTCTTTATCAGTACCAAAAGTGAATTATGAAGTTCGGCAATCTCTTTTGCTCGTGCAGCCAACTCTGTTTCAGCAAGCGCAGGGGTTTTTTCTGGCGTTACGACTTTTGAAATTCCAGACTCAGCTTTTTTCCATTCAATCTTCGTTCCATTTTTCACCCAAAGGCGTTTTCCAGTTTTGGCCTCTACCAGGGTTCCATCGGAGTACCCTGCGATTCCCTTCCACCCTGCTACCTTCCCATCCACTTCAATATCTAACTTGCTCGGGTCCGCCTCTTTTATAGCGGCTCCATCAGGCCCAAAGAAATGATGAAGACGGCTGTGTATATATTCAGGAGTGCCCTCATCGAGTCCCTTAAATACCAAGCTTCCGGATTTGTTTGTTCCAGTTAGGTCAGCATATTTTTTCCATCCATCCCCTGCCAAGCTCGCAAGAAAATCAGTTTCACTGTTGATTTCAGGTTCTTTTACCTCTGGTTGGGCAGCGGCGGGTATACTTTCAGGTTGGCTTTGGACAACAGCTTGTTCGCCGGGCGTTCCTTCGGCCTCCGATGGTAGGGGCTCTGCAAGGACCTCAGGCTTTCTCAATGCATCAGCATCTACTAACATTTCACCATATATCTTGCGAATTTCCGCTTCCACTCCGGCCCTACCCTCAGCGTCATCAGGATTTTCCATCTGCGCGGCGAGGTCATTTATTCGAGTGTTATAATTGATTGCACTTGTAACGCCCCCCGCATCATGAATTTCATGCGCAACATTTTCTGCATCGACCAATAATTGACCGACAGTGGTATCTGCATAGGTACCAACATAACTCTGGACATCTCTACTGCGTTGAGCGGCAGCTTTCTGCACCGCCGCCTTTTCACGAACACCTTTAAAAACCGGAATTTTCATAAGGATAAAATCAGCAGCTTCCTTGGCGACTCTAGAGTCTTCAGATCTTGGGTCTAAAAGAGCTCCTTG
>JBAZQU010000020.1:0-21234 GCA_041645035.1 Candidatus Altimarinota bacterium
GTCGTAGGCATCGCGCACCACTTCATACTCCACCTCCTTCCAACCCTTGAGACTTTCTTCCACCAGCACTTGAGGTGAATAGGCAAAGGCGGCATTTACTTTTGCGATAAGTTCTTCTTCATTGTTTACAAAACCGCTTCCCTTCCCCCCGAGCGCAAAGGCCGCACGAATCAGGAGTGGAAAACCAATCTCTCGTCCGGCATCCAAGGCGGCAGACAAGTTGGTACACGCATAGCTGCGCGGCACTTTGACGTCAATTTTTTGGAGTTCCTTGTTGAAAAGTTCACGGTCCTCGGTTTTTATGATGGCGGAAATAGGCGTTCCCAATACACGCACGTCATATTTTTTTAAAATGCCTTTTTCTTCGAGCGCCACTCCGCAGTTGAGTGCAGTCTGCCCTCCAAAGGCCAGCAAAATGCCGTCCGGCTTTTCTTTGGCCATCACTTTTTCCACGAAATAAGGAGTGATCGGTAAAAAATAAACCTCATCCGCGAGCCCCCAACTCGTTTGATTGGTAGCAATATTCGGATTGACCAAAATCACCTCGACGCCTTCTTCTTTCAGAGCCTTAATGGCCTGCGATCCGCTGTAGTCAAATTCCCCCGCCTCACCAATCTTCAGAGCGCCCGACCCTAGGATCAGAACTTTTCTGGGAAGATTGAGCTTAGATTTTTTGGGGCTCATCGGAGTGAATGTAATGGTTTGCGCAGCCTAAAGCAAGATCTTTCAAGGCATTTTCTCGTAAGAACATGCAAAGATGGTATTATATATGTGAACTGCATCTTTTATTTCCAAATATTTCTCTATGAAAAAAACAGTTTTTATGACGGGTCTTTTAATACTCATGGCCGCAATTACAGGATGTGGCACCGCCGAAAACCCTTCGGAATTGTCTGAAAAGGACGATTTTTATAAAGAAACTCAAGGTCAAGGGCCATGGGCAGGCTTGAGCTCCGAGCAAACCGTGAACGAAGACGACTCCGTTACTATCACCGTTTACTGGGATGGTGAGAAAGTAAGTACTATCGAAAAAAGCCAACCGGCCGATGGTTATGAAGTGGTGCTTTTTAAGCAAAATGAAAACAGCGCCTACATTGCGGTGAACAACACCGGTTTGGGCGGATACATTCTTTATGGAGGGGCCCACTCTCTCTACCAACTCGATCTCACCACAAAGACCTTAACACCGGTTTTCGAGTCTGAGGCCAGTGCGTTTGCTACCGACGTCTCTCCTGATAACAAAACCGTCGCTATTTTTATAGCGAACGAAGTGGGTGAGATCATCTTGAGCACCTATTCCATTGAAGATTATACCGATGGTAACGGATATACGGACATCAGTTACATCATCCCGGCGGAATTCTTCCAGGCCGGGGACGCCGTATTCTCTCCCGATGGCGGTAAATTGGCTTATGCGGCAAGCATTCCACCGGTTGACATGGGTTTTGAGCCAAACACCGGAACAAGTTTAGAGGAAACCGTGGTCTACATCATCGATTTAAATACGGGCAAAACGGAAGAATTCAAACGTGTTGAAGGATTGGTGGACATCTCTTGGGAAAGCGGAGAGGAACCTACTCTTCAATAAAAACCCTATTTTGCCCATTTTTATGAGAAAACTTTTAATTCCTTTGTTTCTCGTCCTGCTCTTATCCGCCTGCTCAAGTCCTACGGAAACCATCATCTTGGACGGTAAAAGTCCCAACGAGGATGCGATTTAAGGCTGCTTTGTATATTGTCGAACGGTGACCTATTGCCCAAACAAAAATGATATCTTCTGCCACACGATAAATGATCCGATAGTCACCCACCCGAAGTCTTCGGTTGCCTTTCAAGGTTTTTCGGAGGGGCCTGCCAAATCGTTCGGGACTCAATAAAATTTTCTCCCGTATGGCTTTTTCAATCTGAATTTGGGCAGAATGAGAAAGTTTGGACCTATCCCTTTCGAAAACAAGTTGATGATATTTAATTGTGTAGTCCACTCCACATTTCTTTGTGAGAAATAAATTTGGCATCCGGGGTGTCGCGTTCAGTTACAATTTTTTCCCACACTTCGTCTTCATCCATTTCGATAGCAAGCTCAATCAGCTGAAGCGCTTTGGTGGCTACAGGCACGTGATCCCGTCTTGCAAGCAATCCCAAAATTTCTTCAGTATCCTCGGAAATACTTACATTGATACGTTTTTTTGAAGTAGGCATAGACAGTTGATTCATAAATAGCAGGTTAAGTGTATCATAAGTGTATCAGCATTTCAAGTCTTCACTCGGTACTGTAGCGCTTCCATCATGTGACTCGCCTCGACCCAATCTTTGTTATCAAGATCTGCGATTGTTCGAGCCACTTTGAGTATGCGATGCAACGCGCGCCCTGAAAGAACATGACGTTTGGCGGCCAGTTTTAAAAGCTCCTCTGTTTTTATGTCCAGCCGTTCTTCCTTCAGAAGTTTTGGCGTCATTTCTTGATTGGTACTGAGCCCGTGTGGAGCTAATCGCGCTCGCTGTCGCTCGCGCGCCTCCAGTACTTTTTCTTGCAGGCTCGCCGAGTTTTCCAGCGCGCTCAATTTGAAATCTTCGTAAGGGAGGCGCGGTACATGAATATGTAAATCAATACGATCCAACAGCGGGCCGGAAATTTTATTTTGATAATGCGCCACCTGTGCAGCCGTGCACGTGCACGGTTTTTCGCCATCTCCGTAATAGCCGCAAGGACACGGATTCATGGTGGCAATGAGCTGAAGCTGGCACGGGTAAGTGCTTACCCGTTTGCCATAACGCATACTGAGCTCTCGCCGTTCCAGAGGTTCCCGTAAACCCTCCAAAACTTCGCGATCAAACTCAGGGAATTCATCCATAAAAAGTACACCTTGGTGCGCCAAACTTACTTCCCCGGGCGCAAGGTCCGCGCCTCCGCCAAGTAAGCCATGCCGCGTGATGCGACAATGGACACTGCGAAACGGTCTGCTTAGGGACAAGTGGCCCAAATTCCGCCCGGCCACCGAGTGGATACGCAAAACTTCCAAAAGTTCCTCTTTAGACAGGGGCGGCAAAATGGAGCGCAGGGCTTCCGCTAAAAGACTTTTTCCACTACCCGGAGGTCCACTCATGAGCACATGGTGAGCGCCCGCCGCCGCCACGAGCAGCGCTCGTTTGGCGGCGGTTTGGCCGGAAACATCGGCAAAATCCACCAAGTATGAACTTGCCACCCAATCGTTAGTGCCCTCCCACGGCAAAAGTTTTCTTCCCGAAAAATGCGCTACCACTTCGCGCAAGTCTTTTGCCCCATAAAAAGTTACACCCTCTACCAGGCTTGCCTCTCGTAAATTTTCTACCGGCAAAACCACTTCTTCTACCCCTTCTTGCCGTGCGAATAAAAGCCCCGGCAAAAGTCCTTGCACGGGTCGCAAGGAGCCGTCTAAACCCAACTCTCCCAGCACCAAAACCCCGTTTGGCGCCGGCAGCATCTGCCCACTGGCAACCAAAAATCCCAGCGCCATCGGTAAGTCAAAATGGCTTCCATGCTTTACCAAGTCCGCCGGCGCCAAGTTCACCACTTTCCGCACCAGTGGAAATTTAAAACCACTACTCGTAATAGCGCCCCGCACGCGATCTTTCGCCTCCTGCACGCTCGTGCCGGCCATTCCAATAATATTAAAAACCGGCATGCCCGGACTAATGTCCACCTCCACGCTCACCGGCAAAACCGAAAGCCCTTGCAAACAATACGACGGAAACAAAATAGCCATGTTACTCAATTAGGTGCTCCTCTATTGTGAGCGCTCCATTCGTGTCCACCAAAATTCCCACAAAATATATTTGTCCGAATCGATGGTCTCCGGACCGGTCCCGCCATCTGTAAATCGCCCGCCTTAGTCGCTGAATTTTTCGCGTTGTTACACTTTCCACAACACCCCCAAATTTTTCATTACGCCGCCCCTTCACTTCCACAAAACGCAGCTCCTTTTCCGGCGTCTCCGCTATCAGGTCGATTTCTCCTTCGCGAAACCGTACACGTCGAGCAATCACGCGCCACTCCTTTACCGCCTCGAGGTATTGAGCCGCTTTCTCCTCCATCTCATTACCAAAATCATAAATAGACATGGCTCTATTTTACTCCACCCCTCCTCGCGACTCAGTTGGCCATAAAGCATTCTTCACAGAAGATGATCTCCGGGCGCTCGGGAGCGTAAGCGGTTTTAATAGGTTTTTGGCATTTGGCACAGAGACGATCCCACAGTTGGTAGGCCGTCGTTCTCTTGAGCCGTGCTTTGTGTCGACAATGGGCGCACAGTAGAGGAAGCGGCAGCCCCATTTTTCGGTAAAAATCCAACTCTTTGGCTATAATCCTAAAATTATGACCACAGGTCTCGCAGGCAAAAATCTCCTTTAAAATAGCTTCAGAGACTTGCTCTATAGCATCCGGAATCGTCACTTTTTGCGGCAAATATTCTTTGGGGTCAGGTTCCCTCCATCGCCACCCCTTTTGTAGAATGGTCTCTTTGTCCAAAGGGAAATATTCATCAGCAACGCTTTCATTGTAACCATAGGCGGAATAGGCCGAGGGGAAAAACTCTCCCCACTCGCCGGTCTGTTTCATGTGCTCAATAATGCGTCCCGCTAATTGCTCATACTCTTCCGTCGTGTATTGTTTGTTGAAAATGCAGTGCTCGGCGCGATGCATTGAAATACAGCCAAAAAGAGAACCGGAACTATGACAGTTGTCACTGTACAAAATGTTCTTACTCTTCCAGCACCACAGAGTGAATAAAGCCATATACGAATCATCCGGCGTGTCACCTTCGTAACACCATTGATTGTGACCGCTGGTCGTAAGGTCGTAAGAATAATTTGCGGTATCCGTTTGATATATGAATTTACAATGGTCCGCATTGGCAGCCATAAAACCATAGGAGTGCCGACAGTCGTACAGGTAACTCCCTTCGCACGCCTCGCAATTCTTGAGGATCATATTTTTACGCGGAAACTGGAGCATCCATTCCCAATATTGCTTCTTCGCCCGTTCCAGGCCTGAATGCGTGTTGACCCCAAAGACAGCCAATTTCTCTCGGTATTCCACTTCGGAATAGGGCTGGTTGAATAAGTGGAATTGTTTATGTCGCAAACCAACGCAGCCAAAACAATTGCTACAGCCTTTGAGGTCGAAACCAAAAAAACAATCATTACAATTTTCTGAATTTTCTACGAAAGCACAATGATAAAGCTGTCCACCACTCATGCATTCATATACCAACTCAGAATTTTTTAAGTCCATACAGTCGGATGCAAAACGACAATGATTAGTGCCGCTATTGGAGTAGAAGGAATCTTCGCTGTACCAACTGCCCGAAAGAAAATAACAGTTTTTTCCAAAAGCATAGTCTTGGCAGTACGCACAATTTTCGCTGCCTATTCCGTCATCATTCATAATAGCCAGTTGGGGCACTTCTTGGCGAAACGCGTAAAACTGTTCAAAAAAAGGTTTTGAAAAATCAAACTCTCGAGCATATTTCTTGGGGTCCCATGAGTCTCCCCACCAACATTTATTGCAATAAATTGGGAAGCGATTTTCCAAGGAGTAAGTGGAAATCACAGGCTTTTTACAAAGATCACAAGCCCGAGAGTAAAATGACTGTTCGTTTCTCCAAGTCAATCGGCGCTGCTGGCGGCACTCGGGGCATAAAGTGGGAGACGGGACGGGATATTTTTGTTTGGCAAAAACAGGTGAAATTTTATCGTAAAACTGAAGGTCCTCCTCGGTGATTTCAAATAAACGTGAACAGTGGCGACATTTTTGAACCATCAGAAGTCGCTTAGAGGGGATGCACTCACCATACCTTTTCACTACCCGGCTTTCAAGCAACGGATGCGTTCTATGGAGCTCTAAAGTCCGCTTGCTCCGCTGTCATGCTTATGCCAAACTGAGTCCCCCACTTGGCACAGCCGAGTGACCCCTCTTTTATGCCCGACGATCTTCATATCCCACCTCACAGTTTAGAAGCTGAAAAATCCGTGCTCGGTTCTGTTATGGTGGAAAAAAATGCCATCCTTAAAATTGCGGATCTCCTTTATCCGGAGGATTTTTATTACGACGTGCACGGTATTATTTATGGAGGCATGCTCGAACTTTTTGCCAAACGCAGCCCAATCGACCTGCTCACCGTGCGAACTTGGCTCAAGGACAACGGCAAGCTGGAGGAAGTGGGCGGACAAACCTATCTTGAAGAACTTTGCAACGAAGTGCTCACCGCTTCCCATGTGCTCCAGTATGCAACCATCGTAAAATCAAAATCCACACTGCGAAAACTCATCTCTTCAGGCTCAAACATTGCCGCGCTGGGGTACAAAGAAGAACAAGATGTGGATGAACTCGTGGACAAGGCCGAACAGGAACTTTTCAAGGTTTCTCAGAATTTTATGCGAAACCGCTTTATTCACATTAAAGACGTACTCGCCGGCACTTATGAAAAAATCTCCGACCTCCACGATCCCGAAGCTGCTGAAAAGTACAAAGGACTTTCTACCGGCTTCGAAGCGATAGATCATATTCTCACCGGCCTCCAGGCCTCCGATCTTATTATCCTGGCCTCTCGCCCCTCCATGGGGAAGACCGCCTTCGCCCTCAACATGGGACTCAACATGGCGCTCAAAGGAAAAACCGTGGGAGTTATTTCACTTGAAATGTCTAAGGAACAACTGGTGGAACGTCTCTTTGTTTCCATGTTGGAAGTGGACAGTTGGAAAATGCGTACCGGGCAGCTCACGCAGGAAGATTTTATGCGCATGGGCCAAGTTATGGATCAACTCAACAATTGCAAAATTTTTATTGACGACTCGCCGGGCGCCTCCACCGCCGAACTGCGTGCCAAGGCTCGTCGCCTCCAAATGGAACACGGTTTGGACATTCTCATTGTGGATTACCTTCAACTTATGTCTCTCGGGAATAGTGGCACATCCATTACCAATCGTGTGCAAGAAATTTCGGAAATTTCCCGCAGCCTCAAGCAACTCGCTCGCGAACTTCACATTCCGATTATGGCGCTTTCTCAACTTTCCCGTGCAGTGGAATCCAGACCCGTTAAAATCCCCCAACTTTCCGACCTTCGTGAATCCGGAGCCATTGAACAAGATGCCGACGTGGTCATGATGATGTACCGCGAGGACTATTACGAAGAAGACACCGATCGTCAGGGTATGACAGATATTTACATTCGCAAACATCGTCACGGTATGACCGGGCGCGCCGAACTCCTATTCAAGAAAGAACAAATGCGCTTTTTCGACATCGACAGACATCATTCCCCGGAAGGGGTGTTTGCGCCCGGCAATGTTGACTGATTTCCAAGTGTTGCACATCCGCCGCAGCCCCTCGCGACAGTTCCAGCAGTGGCACCAGCGGTGGCGAGCGCAGCGGCTACCAAAAGTGCGAACCAAACCCGAGTGCGCGCGGTGCTTTGTGTGGCCAAAGCTTCTTCCACTCTATGGGCAAAACACTTTCTATCAGTCTCATTAAAAGTATCTACAGAGACGGTGAAAATTTCTCTGGCGCGGCCTTTTTGTACAAGAAAGATCAATTGTCCGGTCTGCAAATCTACTTGTATAGAAACGCCCGCCGCGCCCAGATCGCCGGGTGCGTTAAACCTGCCATTGGACAATAGCAGGATCCCATCTTGTTCGTCACGCAAATATAAACGCCCGCCCAGAGCCGCTACTGTGACTTTTCGACAAACACCCTTTTTCACGACTATCTTACTATCTCCTCTCAAAACGTCCCGGAGAGGAACGGTGGTGTCATTTGCAAGACGCGCCTCTCTGTATTTGGGGGCATGGCTGGCCTCCCTCTCTCGATCCATAGATTTTTTTAGGAACTCTAAGATTAACAGGTGGGCTCTCTTTATGTAAAGAGCTGGCTTGCCCCCCCCTCTTGCTTTATAATTCGCGCAACAAGCCACAACCTATCATGAGTGATCAAGAATACCAGGATCGATTACGCAAAGCGGAAGAACTCCGTGCGATGGGCATAAACCCCTACCCTTCGCGTTTTGAAAGTACTCATTCCATTGAGGAAGTCATAAAACTTGGTGAGAAGAAGACCCGCACCGTAGAAGAAATGCTGGCGGGAAAGCTTAAAAAACAAGTTACGATTCGTGGGCGTCTTATGACCTTCCGAGAACACGGGCGTCTGGCCTTTGCCAACCTGAAAGACTTCACCGGAACCGTGCAAATTTGTTTTATGGAACAAGTATTGGGTAAGGAGCCCTATAAGCTTCTCCGCAAATTGGACATGGGTGATTTTCTGGGCGCCAGTGGAGAACTTTTTTATACCAGACACGGTCAGCTCACGCTGCTGGTGAGTGAGTGGACTTTCCTTGGTAAAGCGCTCCGTCCTTTGCCTGAAAAATGGCACGGCATTCAAGATCAAGAACAGATTTATCGTCAACGCTATTTGGACCTCATTATGAATGAAGACGCCATGCGCCGCTTTAAACTGCGCAGCCGTTGTTTGGGGCTTATTCGTCGCTTCCTTGATGAACACCAGTTTACCGAACTGGAATTCCCTCTTCTGGAGGTCAAAGCCTCCGGAGCAACCGCGCGGCCTTTCACAACTCACCACAATGCCTTGGACGCGGATGTTTTTCTCCGAATTGCCTGTGAACTTCCACAAAAAATGGCCATTGCGGGCGGCTTTGAACGAACCTATGAAATTGCCCGCGTTTTCCGTAACGAAGGAATCGACCCCTCGCATCTTCAGGAATTCACGATGCTCGAATGGTACGCGGCTTATTGGAACTATGAGGACAACATGAATTTTACGGAACAGCTTGTTCAATATCTTATTCAAAATTTGCTGGGGACTTTGAAAATCCAGGTCCGTTCCCGCGAGGGAGACCTGGTAGATGTCGATTTTTCTCCACCTTGGCCACGCATAGACTTCGCCAGCCTGATTGAAAAAGACTGCGGGATTAAAATTTTTGATCACGCACACGGTGCGTACCCAGATGGGGACGCGAACGCACTCCGTAAGGCCATCAAGAAGAAAGGAATAAAATTTGAGGACATGGACGAAATGGGCTACGGAAATTTGTGTGACTATCTCTACAAAAAAGTCAGCCGTCCACACCTCATTCAGCCTTGTTTTGTTATCAACCATCCGGCCGGTATGAAACCCTTGGCTCGCAGGAGTGACCGGCATCCGGAATACTGCGAAACCCTCCAACTTTTGGTAAACACCTGGGAGGTGGTCAACGCTTATAGCGAAATTGTGGATCCTCAAGATCAGGAAGCTCGTTTTATTGACCAAGCGGCGGCTCAACGCGGAGGTGATGAAAACGCCATGGAACTTGATGTTCGCTTTATTACCGCCATGGAACACGGGATGCCCCCGATTTCCGGGAATGGCATGGGGCTCGATCGTTTTATGACTTTGATTTTAGGAGAAAGTAATTTGAAGGACCTAGTGCTCTTCCCGCTTATGCGTCCAACAGATGAGGAGTTGAAGGCTGAGAAAAAAATGCGTGAAAAAGCGAAGCAAAAACTCAAGAAAGCCAAAAAATCTGCATAGACGAATGGCGAGGGCCTGTTTATGATGAAGCCAAGCCATTTAAACTATGAACGAACGTAGTTACGGTACCAGTGGATATATCCCCTCCCGCTTTCACGAAAACAAACGAGCGGAAACTTTTGCGCTACTTCGCAAGAGATCCTTCCCCAAGCGACTATTTAAATGGCTGCTCATTCTGGTGCTCGTCGGCCTCTTTTTCCTCTGGTTTCTCATGGGGCCTTTCCGATTTATGTTTTGGCGTTACGCCGGCTTCTCCGGCTTTCCTTTTGGCACCCGCACCTACATTGTGCTTTTCCAAAATAACTATGAGTTGCGTCCTACAGGCGGATTTATTTCCACTTACGGCGAACTAACTTTTGCCCACGGCTTTTACACGGGCATTCAGTTTTACGACGTGTACGGTGAAATTGATGACCACGATTATGTGGAACCGCCACTTGTTTTGAGCGCGCTGCTTTCGGGCGAAGGTTACCAGGGGCACACTTTCCGTGATGCGAATTTTGATCCGGATTTTAACATCACCAAAGACGAATTGATTGAGTTTTATCAGCTCACAAATCCGGGCACGCGTGTGGATGGAGTTTTTGCCGCAGACTTCACTTTCTTGGAACGACTCGTTGGTCTGTACGAGCCCATGGAAGTGGATGGCTATGAGCTCACGCAACAGAATCTTTTCGAAACACTTTCCTCCGTGGTTTCAGATATAGACCGCCACAACGAAGCAGCGCTGGCTGAGCGAAAAAATATCACCAGCCCCATCGTAAAAACGATTATTTTTAAAACCCTGATTTTACCTTGGCGCTTGCTCACCGTGCGCGACCTTGCCGCACAGGCTTTTGAAGAAAAACATTTACTCGGCAGCTTTAATCGCAGCGGTATGCAAAGTTCCTTCCACAGTCGCAACTGGGACGGAGCCCTACCTCAATCGGACGTGGGTGATTTTCTGGCCATCAACGATGCCAACTATGGCGGAATGAAATCCAATCGCTACATTACTCGCGATGTGCAATATGAGCTTGAAGTGACCGGCCAAACGGACGTACTCGGCAACCCTGTGATCAAAGCGAATGTAACCGTGACCCTTTCACATGAAGGCATTTGGAATATTCCGCTGAGCGGTCCTTACACCGGCTATCTGCGTACCATGATTCCACTTGGCTCCAACGTGGAAAGTACCAGTGAGGTTACCGAAGATCGCGAAGATGTTTATGTACTGGGAGAACTGGTGAGCCTGCAACCCGGCGAGTCTGTGACTTACAGCTACTCCTATGAATTGCCGGAATATGTGTGGAGCGGCGACACTTACTACTTACATCTGCATAAACAACCCGGGACTCTGGGCGATCGCTATCGCGTTTTAGTACGGCTGGCCCAGGGCATGAGCATGGAATCATCCACTTTTGATGTGCGCGAAAACCTGGGCATTTTTGAAACGAATCTCACTACGGACACAGAGCTGAGTTTTTCACTGCTGGATGACCAAAACCCCCCTCGCATCGTGAGTCACGAAATCACGGCAATGAATGAAATAACCATTGTTTTCAATGAACCGTTGAATGTGGACCACGCGCAAGATCCCATGAACTATGAAATTCTCGACATGGATTATACCGATGCTGAAGTGACGGACACTATTGCCATCACAAATATTCGCGTAGACGGTGCCGCCGTTATTTTGACCACTTCCGGCATGACCGATCAAGTAGAGGAGCGTTACGAAGTGATGCTGCGTGGCATCACGGACACAAGCGGGAACGCCATTACCCCGAATCCGCGTACGGTCACGGTGGTATTGCGTGACTTTTTAGAACCGGAACCAACCGAAGAAACCACAAATGAATAAAATTGCCATCCTCGACTTTGGAAGCCAGTATGCTCATCTCATTGCCACGCGTATTCGTCGGCTCGGTGTGTATAGTGAAATTCTGGAACCTTCTTCAGCATCTGCCGAATCTTTAAAGGACTACGCAGGCATCATTCTTTCCGGCGGGCCCTCCTCCGTTTACGAAGCCGGCAGCCCTACCGTGACTCCTGAAATTTTCGAACTCGGCCTCCCTATTTTGGGAATTTGCTATGGACACCAACTCATTACTCACCTGCTGGGTGGAAAAGTGGAACCCGGACAAGGCCAAGGCCGTGAATTTGGAAAAGCCCAAATCACCATTCAAAAAAACGAAGGGCTTTTTAGTGGTTTTGCCTCTGGTGAAAAAACGCAGGTTTGGATGAGTCATGGCGACCGTGTCACACAACTTCCCGAGGGTTTTGAAATCTTGGCCTCTTCGGTAGACGATAAATATTCCGCCGTGGGAGACGCGAAGCGCAATTTTTACGGGATCCAATTTCACATCGAAGTGGTGCATACCGCCAAAGGCAATGAAATCCTTTCAAACTTTCTAAATCTTTGCGGAGCCAAACGTGATTGGGATCTGGGAAATTTTGTAGACCATTCAATAGAAGCTATTAAAAAACAGGTCGGAGACCGCAATGTCTTCATGCTCATCAGTGGCGGTGTAGACAGCACCGTGGCCTTCATCCTCCTGGTCAAAGCACTTGGCGCAGACCGCGTTTATGGGCTCTTTGTAGACACCGGGTTTATGCGTAGTGGCGAACGAGATGAAGTGGAAGGTGTGCTTCGCGCCGAAGGAATACAGAATCTACACATCTACGAAGGGACCGTTGAATTTTACGGAGCGCTCAAAGACGTGTACGAACCTGAGAAAAAACGTGAAATCATTGGGAGAGTTTTCCTGGAGATTCAGAGTAAGGTTGCAGAAAAACTCAAGCTCAGCCCCGAAAAATGGATGCTCGGACAGGGAACCATTTATCCGGATACGATCGAATCCGGCGGTACTAAAAATTCCGATAAAATCAAAACCCATCACAACCGCGTGCCGGAAATTGAAGCACTTATTAAACAGGGTCGCGTGCTGGAACCCCTCAAAGATCTTTACAAAGACGAAGTACGTGAAGTGGGTGAAAAGCTCGGCCTGCCGGCCTCGCTTGTTTGGCGTCACCCTTTCCCCGGCCCCGGTCTTGCCGTGCGCCTGCTCTGCGCGCAGGCCGAAGATTGGCCGGAAAACCACGAGGAGCTTCAAAGCCAAATTAACATTTTTCTCAAAGGAAAAGGCAGTTCCTTGCTAGGTCACATCCTCCCCATTAAATCGGTGGGGGTTCAGGGTGATTTCCGCACGTACCGTCACCCGCTTGCGCTCACCGGCGAAACCACATGGGAGGAGCTCGCTGCGCTCGCTCCCGCGCTCACCAACCATTTCCCCGAAATCAATCGGGTTTTGCTCACGCTCATCCTTCAAAGCTTGGAATCCGTGCAAATCACGCCCGGTTCTCTCACGCCTGCCCGTACCAAAACCCTTCAAGAGGCGGACAAACTCGCAATGGACTGGCTCAAAGAGATCGGCCGCAGCCGGATAGTGTGGCAAATGCCCACCGTCTTACTCCCTGTTTCCGTAAACAGCGAAGGCAAGGAATCCATCGTCCTCCGCCCCATTGTTTCCGAAGAAGCTATGACAGCGCGTTTTGCCGAGCTTCCCATGGATAAAGTTCGTGAACTGGCTAAAGTCTTACTGCAAGATTCTCAAATTTCCGCCGTCTTTTACGACGTCACCAACAAACCTCCCGCCACGATAGAGTGGGAATAACCCCTTTTTTATGGAAGAAAGTATCCAAGCCACCGCCGGACTTGTCCTCTCTCTGCTCGGTTTCATCGGAACCATTGGCATTATAATTGGAGGCCCCGTCGGGATTATTCTGCTCATCATAGGTCTGAATCAAAAGGAGGCCCAAAAGAAGAAAAAATATCTTATTTGGGCGGCCATTATAGCGCTCGGCCCTATTGGCCTGATTCTACTCACCCTAATAAGCTTCGCCGTGGTGAACGCATTTTAAGGTTAACCTGGAAAATTTCCTCAAAATCTGCTATAATAAACAGATAGTTTTTGTATAATATCTTTATGGATTTCCAGGAAGCCGTCCGTAAAATCGAAGAACGTGGAGATTTCAACCGCTTTGTGGAGATGAAACCGTTTTTTGAAGAGCAGCTCGCTTCGCTCGCCAAAGACAACCACATTGAACGCGCGCTTTGTTATTACTATCTGTTGGCCAGTTATCTCAAGGCACAGTTGGTGCACGAAACGCAGGAGTCAATTGAGTTTTATGAAGAAATGGATTGCGAATTCATGGCTCAAGAAAAGCTCTATCAAAAGGAAAAAAAGAATGGAATCGAAAGTGAAGTACAGGACTTTTATCAGCTTATGGAGCGTTGCTACAGTTCGCTGGAATTTTTGTATGAACGCCACAATTTTACGATTCGCGAAAACCTTTCTTATCGTCAAAAAATGCGTTTCCGCAAAAAGGCCTTTGCATACAGCAGGAAACCCTTCAGTTATTTGGAATATGTTTTTTTTGAACTCTCCAGCGCCTATGGGACCAGCCTTTTACGCTGGGCTGCCACCACCTTTATTTTCACACTTATTTTTGCGGTGATTTACTGGACCATCGATCTTTTTGAGCCGATCCGCATGGTTCCCGCAGGTGCCGCCAACCTATTTAATTATCTTTACTTCTCCATTATAGTCAGCACTACCGTTGGGCTTGGGGACATCGTTCCCATCACGCATTTAGGAAAGGTCCTCGTGGCCATCCAAGGGTTCAGCGGCTTCCTGATGCTTGGTATTTTCGTGGGGATGCTACAGAGGAAGTTCTAAGTGGAATTCTCTTTTCCTTTGGTCTGAAGGAGGGTTCTTTGCTACGGGAGCCCTTATGTAGCTCAGAACCCTCCTCCACCCCGAAAAGAGAATTCCACTTCCCTGTTCTCGTTGAAAACAGACAGAAGGAAAATACCTTATAAAAAGCGCGAACCATAAAGGAAGCGAAGGAAAAGATCATGCATCTTTTCTGGAGCGTTCCTGCTTTTTATAAGGTATTTTCCTTCTGGAATTAAAAAAGGAGAGACCACTCTATCTCCCCTTTTTGTGCCTTGTTTGTCTTTAGCTTATTGCAGCAGAAGCCACAAAAGGGGTTGAAGAGCCAAAAGACCAAACAGCAGACCGATATATATGTTTTTATTGAGCCTTTCTCCTTTGAGCTCCTGCCCCATCATATTTACAGATTCTTCTTGGCGTTTAAGTTTCCCATCAATCAAATTTGCCTGTTCGCGAATCAGCTCTTCCTTCTCATGGTATTCCAGCAAGGGTACGGAATGTTTCATTTGAGTCTCAATCTGGCCGAGTCTATAATTGGCGGCTTCTAATTTATTATGATATTCACGCACTTCACGACGAGACAAATCATAGAGCTCCTCGAAGACTTTTTCACGCTCGCTGCGTTGGGTGAGAGCGCCGGACTCCACGGGAATGGGCTTTTCAATGGTTTCTTCAATCTCGCCGGTCTCGGCATCAAAAATAGCTTGGTTTTCTCGCGCGGCAACGCCGTCCACGTGACGATGAGCTCGTCCGGGGACATCCGGAGAAGCCCCGTGCATGTTTTGGAATAAAGAAACTTTTAGATTGCTGAGTTCTTCTTCCGAAAGAAGAATATTTCCACCTTTTTTGCGAGCGGAAAGTTTCTTGTTGCGGATATAGCGATCGATCGTGCGAGTGGAGACGTCCAAAAGGTCCGCCGCTTGCTTGCGAGTGATCGTGAATCTTGGGGTTTGTACGTTCATATAGCGTGGTGGTGAACTGTCCAGTCCAATCCTAACAAAGCTTGTCTACTTTGACTATCATTTTTGTCTGCGTTGCGCTTGCCCCGTCTGAGAATTGATGCGAAAACATATCTGATTTATACTGCGTCCATGCTCAAGCTCCTGTTTGTCAACGAGACGAAAACCGCTGTCGACCCGGCTCTGTTCAAAATTATCTTGAAACACCTCCCGAAAATTGAGGGCCCTTTAACCTATGAAGACGTGGAATTTCTCCTCACCGACGATGCCACACTTCGCACACTCAATAAACAATACCGCGGCAAAGACAAACCCACGGATGTGTTGTCATTTTCCCTGGAAGATCCTGTCCACTTAGGCCAACTTGTCATCTCCGTGGATCGCGCTAAAGTTCAGGCCAAAGAGATTGGACATAGTTTGGAAGAAGAGCTGCAATTTCTCTTCACTCACGGCCTCCTGCACCTCCTTGGTTACGACCACGAAAAACCGGAGGATGAAAAGAAGATGCTAGCCAAAACCCATACACTATCTTTGAAAATTCAGGAACCTCCAACTACTCGTTATTGCGATATTTGACGATCACCTCTCGCTTTCCAGCCATGCTTTCAATAAAAATATTGTTTCGGTTCGCAATTTAGCTCGAGCCCAATCCTTTTGCGATTCGGTAAGCATTTCTCCAAGGCCATCGAGAATATGACGATTATCCATTTTTTCCAAAAGCTTTAGGCATTTAACCAAAACCTCTCTGAATGACATTTTGGCACGATCTTCAACCAGTTTTTTGTTTATTGGCCAATTGTTTTTTGTAAAAAAATACACATCATAAACATCACGGCTTGTTTTACCAATCCGCTCGTACATAGCCATCAGCTTATTGGCAAACATATCCTCTTTAGCCATTACCAACATTGAGATACCGAGCAATGTTTTTAATTCATATTTGGAACCGAAATCTCTTCGATTGGTTTCAATCTTAATATTTTGAGATTTTAAATCATAGGAAAGGACTGTAATCAGGTTAAATCTTTTGATTCTCGAGTCTATAATTCTGCCATACTGCCCGGCTATTTTTTGAATTTTCTCAAACACTTCTTGTCCTTTGCTTTCATCCAAAAGATCGAGATCGATATCAACCGAATTGCGAGCTAAGTCGTAAAACATAAGAGCCGCTGTACCACCTTTAAAACCTAAATATGGAGACAGCGAAGTATCGAAAAAAATATCTTTCAGTATCCTTAATAAAATGTTTTTATGTTTCGGATAATCGAGTGTCATATGTTTTTTTTATAATATGTAAAATATTCTTTAACTTTTTTATTCATTCTCTTGTTGCGGTATATCGGCAAAATCTCAAAAACCTTACCCCAGTCCAAAACGTCCAAATGGTCAAAATGATAGTCCTTGCTAATATATATCCGATCCAAAAACGCTCGTTCTTTTGTTGCAATATACACGTCGTTTACATGTTCGACCCCTATCGTACTACTCAAAACATAATCCTTCATTCTTAAAAAGGATATTTTTTGCCCATCAACTTCAATTTCTCGAGTAACATAAGACGCAACAAAGATATTCCCGTAATATTGAAAATTTATTCCGGCACGCGTTAACACAGTTTCAAAACTGATATACGCAGGCGTGTAAATTCGAGTAGCCAATTCGAAACGATCGTAGTTTTTGTCTTTTGCATAAATACCACGGCGAACCCTGATCAACTTCCCATTTTTCACGTAGTTGCTTAACCTAACTCGCACATTGGCTTCGGCCTTCTGTCCCCACAACAAAACAATATCCTTGACGGAAAATATTGTTCTGGGAGATCTTAACAAAACCTCAACGTATTGACCCTTTGTAAGCTTACCATCCATATACTTACTGGTTGTAATCTTAAAACTTACTTGCAGTACAATTATATGCTATGATAGGATTTAACGCAAGACTCATCACGCAACATGGAACCTTGTCCAAAGAATATAAATTAACGCATCTGCGATCAGTTTATCATAGAGGTTCCGGAATCGCTGACGTTTTCCCCACTACTGAGACAGAGCTAGGTCAGTCTTTCCGACAAGGTGCCCCTGATAGTAAACCTCGAGAGTGTAGCCACCCATTCCTCCGGTTTCTAAAACATCGGAGATGTAAAGAGTTCCATCCGCACAAGCTTGCGCCAGCACCGTTCCTGTTTTAACGAGCTTAGGTGTTTGTACCCACCTCACCTCAAATTCATCCCCTGCCTTAGCCCATGTGTTGAGTTTTGCGGAAAGAATCGGAGTCATTCTGGACCAAGCGCTCCAGTCCCCTCCATAGGAGCTCGGGGAGTAATCCCCCAAATATTCCGTTTGATCTCCATAGCCCTTCCACACATAAGTGAAAGAATCATCGGAACTAAAATCTTTAGTAATGTTTGTGTAATCAATCGCTCCGCATTCGTAAGTAATGTCTTCAGGATAAATAGCATAAGAAGGGTCTGCAAAAATCATATCAAGGTCGGCAATTCCTGCCGGTCGCTTGGCGAATTCCTCTTTATATTCCAAGTAATAGTTGTATGCAGCGTCGGCATCTTTTTGATTTACCCAATCACTCCACAGGTCCACTTCCGCCACGCAAGTGTCGGTGTATTTTGAACCCGGATAAATTTCCATGATTTTGAACTTAATGGTTTGAGCCTCTTCTTGGGTCAGACCGAAAAATTGCATTCCATAAGTGTCGTCAAAATGCAGTTCATCCACGGCTTCCGGTAAGTCGTCGTACCACACTTCTACCGTCTTTAAGCGGTTATTTTGAAAAAAGATTTTTTCATCACGCGCATAACCACCCACAATACCCACGGGCCCAAGTATAGTCACTTCCGGAAAGCTGAGCGTTAAAATCTGCGGCACACCCTCATTTGTGGGACACCAGGAAGTGGAGTAGTCCAAATCCAGTACATTGGAGGCGTTGTAAGCAAATCCATAACCCGTGTCGTCTTCAAGTTCCGAAGAGCCACCGGCCACCGTGGTTTCACGAGAGGATTCAAAAGTAGATTCGTCGGTACCCGCGTCAGTACTTGCGTCCTTTTCACTTCCACATGCATTCAAAAGAAGCATGGAACAAAGCAGAAACGATAAAAATTTAGACATAGAAGGAGGGATTTTATGGGATGAACTGGTGCACTCGAGAAGACTTGAACTTCCATCCGCTTGCGCGGACACGGTCCTGAACCGTGCGCGTCTACCATTCCGCCACGAGTGCACAAAAACGCGGACGGATTATACCTCACCTGAGCAGCTTGTCCACGCGCACTCTTAACGAATTTGATAAGTCAGCGTCACCGTGAGCGAAACTTCTTCCTCGCCCGGAGTTATTACCGGTACGTTAAGAACTCCTTCGGCGCTTGTGTCATAGGCATAACCACCCTTACCTCCGTCATAAGCATATTCGTAGTAGCTGACCAACTTTCCCAGTTTAAGCCCACTCTGTTCGGCGATCTGTGTGGCCTTTTCTTTTGCGGCGGCAATGGCCTCCGCGCGCGCCTCAGTTCTTGCAGTTTCAGGATTGTCTACTGTGAATTCCACTCCTTCCACGGAGTTGGCTCCTGCGCTACTTGCGGAAGAAATAAGCGTTCCAATCAAAGTAAAATCACTCAGACTCACTTCAACCGTTTGACTGAGCGTATATCCGTTTTCACTATAATTGCCATTCTCGTCATATTCGTAAGCGGGGCTTAAGTAATAGCCGGTAGTTTTAATGTCCTCTTCGGTAATGCCCAAGCCCTTGATAGCTTCCATCACCGCGTTCATGGTCACAGTATTTTCAGTCACCGTATCCTCGGAAGTTTCCCCTTCGGTGTTCACGGCCAAACGTACCACGGCAAGATCAGGCACAGTGTAGGCTGTCCCCTCTGATTCCACAGAAATTTCCCGCACATAACCGCCGCTTACATTGGTCCAAATCTCTGTCATGCGAAAAACCCAAAACAGCACAAGGCCGGCCCCCACCACGGCGAGTAGCAGAAACACTCGGTTAGAAAGATCATAAGCATTTTTCTCAGCCATGGCGCGGGGGTTAGATGGGATTATTAAAGCAAAAAAACGCGAAAAAATAAAGCCTGTGATTTAAGTCAAACTCCTCACTAATTTCTGAAATTGCTCGCCCTTCTCTTCAAAATTGGTCCACAAGCTGTAGCTGGGGGACGCACAAGAAAGAAGGCAAATTTTTCCGGGTGCGGTATTTTTGTAAGCGAATCGAACCGCACTCTCCATACTGCGCGTTTCCAAAACAGTAAAACCCGCACGTGATTTGAGCATGCGTGCACCCGTTTCCGGGAAAAGCACAATATTTCGCACTTTCATTTTTCGCAGCATTTTTTCGAGCTCATCGAATTTATAACCGCGATCCTCCCCGCCCAAAAAAATCGTGTCTACTTTTTTGAGTGCCTTCAATGCCATGATGGTCGACTCCGGCGTGGTGGAAATAGCGTCGTCGTAAAAATGAATTTTTTTAAAGGTTCCCACCTCCTCCAGACGATGTGGCAGAGCCTTGAAAGTTAAGATGCCTTTTTTGATGGCAGTATCAGAAACGCCCAGCAATCGAGCCACCGTGACAGCCGCCCGAACATTGTCCCGGTTATGCTCGCCGAGCAACGGAATTTCTGAATCTCTAAGTGGCAACTTGGTAGTGAAGGGAATTTTTTTAGCTCGCGTTTGCCACTGTTTAAGCTGGGCCAAGTGCGGATTGTATACAAAGAAATCTCCACTTTTCGCAAAAGACACAATACGACTCTTGGCGTGGTAATAATTTTCAAGTCCGTCGTGGTAGGTCATATGCTCCGGGAACAAATTGGTGACTACCGCGATGTCCGGCGAATATTCAATGTCATCAAGTTGGTAGCTGGAGAGTTCGAGTACGGAAATATCCCCTCGGCGAAGCCGAGTTTCTCTGTCTGCTTCTTCTTTCTCCAACAAACTACTCAGCATCGGTTTGCCGATATTTCCCATGAGCCGCGCTTTTTTTCCACCCGCCCGCAATAAGTGATAAATCAACGACGCGGTGGTACTTTTCCCTTTGCTGCCCGTCACACCGACTGTGAAATTTTTTCGCTCGGCAAAAAACAAATTTGTCGCGGTGATGTACGGTCGCGTGACTTTGTTTTTGGGTATACCGGGAGTTTTAATAACGAAATCAAACTCCTCCTGCTTTTTGAGATAATTTACATCGGTCGACTGATCGGCGATCCCTACTTTTAATTCAGGATAGCGCGCCTTTAAAAATTCGTGCGTGGCCTTCCCCTCCTTGCCATAACCCAGAATCAAAACAGTGTTCATCCCCAGCAGTCGAAACGGCACCGGCACCGTGGGCGCTTGCACCGTTTTAAAAACATTTCCCAGGTCGATTTTGTGCACGTGCACATTCTGATACGCCACCCGCATTTCTTCAAAAGTTCCCACGCAGTCGAAGGGTTTCATCTTTCCTTCGCCCATTAAATCCTTAAACATCGGTTTTAGCGCTGCATCCGCGTACAAATCTTTTCCAAAAATTTTCACCAAAGTTTTTTTATCGAGAAAAGCGGACAACATCGTAAAGACAAATACGCATTTTGCACATTCGCAGCACCATCCCGGGCGAAGCCTGGTCTCATGAATTTTAAAATTCCGATTGCAACTCGTGAACACGCCAAAATACTGCGGATAGTGCGTGAACATTTCCGTAATGCGAATTTCATAAAACGGCCGCAACAAAGAAAAATACGTCACGTCCGGCGTCAAAAACTTCCGCGTGTAGTTTTGCAAAAGCCCTTCAAACTCCGCGGACTTGCTCCACTGATGATTTATCTCCACGCCTTTGTACCGCACATTCCCAAAATTACTGCTGTGCTCATTCCCCACAATCACGTAGCGATAGTCGTACAAAACCGCAGCCAAAAGTCCCAAAAACGCAAAAACGCCGGAAATGGGAATGTGTCCGTTGTACGCACCTTCGTGTTCTTCAAAAATTTTCGGGTCCAATCGGCGCTCCAACGTAA